>DASVVM010000138.1:0-41601 GCA_036386555.1 Allosphingosinicella sp. | reverse complement strand
GCCGCCGCGTTACGCCGTCGCGCAGGGCCCGGGGGTTGAACGAATAATCTTCCGATTGGTGCCAGTTGGGATCGGCGGCACGAATGCCTGTGGCGGAGGTCGGATCGAGCGGCAATCTCAGGAACACGAGCGCCGGCGTTCTCCACTCCGTCCAGTGCCGAGCCTGGTCCGCGGGTTGGACGAAGCGCCGCAGCCAGCCCATCGCGCGAGCCGCGTGGGCGGCGCCATCATATCCCGGACGCGAAACGACCGCAATCGGAACCGTCGCCGCGAGCTTGCGCCAATGCCTCCAGAGGTGGAACTGTGACAGATTGTCCTCACCCATCAGCCAGATGAAGCGGCGGTCGGGGTAGAGCGGGAGCAAGGTGGCGAGCGTGTCGACGGTGTAGCGCGTGCCGAGCTCGGCCTCGATCGCGGTGGCTCGGATCGGAAGCCCGCGGGCGAGACGGCGCGCGGAAGCGAGCCGGGCGGGAAGGGGGGCCATTCCCTCGACCGGCTTGAGCGGGTTGCCGGGCGAGACCATCCACCACATCTCGTCGAGCCCGAGGGCGCGGATCGCCGCGGCGCTCACCCGGCGGTGGCCGCGATGGGCGGGGTTGAACGAGCCGCCGAGAAGGCCGGTGCGGGTCACCGGCCCGCGATAGCATGGCGCGGGCGCTTGCCAAGCGCTTGCGGCTCTGTACTTCTGTCCCGCCGTGGCCGCCGACGACAAAGACAGGGACCTGCCGGAGCAGGACGTTCGCGAATTCATTCGCGAGACTTTCGGCTGCAGCCCGGAGATTGCCGGCTACGTCTTCGTGCGCGGCACGGTGCGCGCCTGGCCGCCGCAGGCGGTCATCCTCCGCCAGGGCGAGAAAGCCTCGGCCGCCTATCTGCTCACCCAGGGCCGAGCGAACGCGCTGCGCTACAGCCTCGAAGGGCAGATGATCCTGCTCTACGAATATCGCCCCGGGGACCTGTTCGGCGCCCTCGGCGAGCTCGATCCCGCCCCTGAGGCGGAGATCCGCACGGTCGAGGCGGCGCGCAGCTTCATTCTCAGGAGCCGCGACCTGGTCGACCTGGCCGAGAGCTACGGAGCGATCGGCCTCGCTCTGTCGCGGCTTTTGCTTCGGCAGCTGAGGCGGGCGACCTCCCGCATCTACGAGCGCGCGGCGGTCTCCGCGGTAGGGAGGGTCTATGGGGAGATATTGCGGCTGGCGCGTGCCTCGCCGGACCTCGTCATCCGGCCGGCGCCGGTCCTGGCCGAGCTGGCGGTGCGGGTTTCGACCACCCGCGAGACGGCGTCGAGGGCAGTCAGCGTGCTCGAGCGGCGAGGCCTGATCCGCCGCGACTCAGACTCGCTGACCGTCGTCGCCCCCCAGCGGCTGGAAGAGCTGATCATATGATTTGAGCGCGTAGAGCCCGACCGGCGGCCCGCCGTCGGGCGGATCGAGCTCGCCGATATATTCGCTGGCCGGCCGGCGCGGGCCCGCGGCGGCGAGGGCGGCGGCGAAATCGTCGGTGACGCACGCGGTGCCGGGCGGCGCGGAGGCGAGGGCTCCGGCGGCGGCGGCGGTGGCGGCGGGGGCGAGTCGGAGGGTGTTGGAGAAGGGGTCGCGGAAGGTGGCGGCGGGGCCGTATTGGCCGCCTATGCGCAGGTTGAGGGTTTCGAGAGAGGCGCCGAGCAGGCGAACCGCCGCCTCCGCCGCCTCGCCGGGTCCCGGGAAAGCGAGGATCAGGCGATCTTCGGTGAGATAGGGGGCGATGGCCGGAGCGGACAGCTTCGCCAGCTGCACCTGCAGTTCAGCCAGAGCCTGCGGGAGGGGCGCATGGTCGCCAAGACCGATGGCGAGCACCGCGAGCGGCTCCGCCGTAGGTGCCTCGGGCCCGGAGCCGTCCTGCCGGATCTCGCGCGGCGCGGTCAGCACCCGCTGACGCCATCCGCCCGCAGCCCAGATTTCGCGGGACCGGCCCGAGGCGCCGTTGCCGGGCTCGGTCGCCGAGTCGAGCACCAGCAGCTGCACCGCCGAACTTTCCAGCCGCCGCCCGTTCATCAGCGCAGCGCCCATGGCGACCTCGTCGGCGAGCCCGATCATGGCGGCGTTGGGCGCCTTGCCGAGCGGGCGGACTGGGCGGACCATCTCGGCCCTGGCCAGGACCGCGTCGAACCGCCTGCGCCAAGCCTTGCCGAACGGCTCCACGGAGACTGCGGCGAACGCTTCCGCGCCGCCCGGAAGCACGGCGTGCAGCTCGGCGCCGCGCTCGAGCAGAGCCTCGGCAATGATGATGTCGGCCCCGGCGGCGAGGGCTCCGAATCCGAAGCCGACATTCTCCTCCTCCAGCACCTGAGCGATCTTCTCGTCGAGATGCTCTCGGCGGACGACCTTCGGATCGAACGACATGTGGCCGCCGAAGTGGAGCGAGCGGGGCGGGCGGTGGGCGTCGAGCCAGGAGGGGTCCAGCCTCTGCGCGTCGAGGATCAGTGCGAACTGGCGCAGGGTGGAGGCATGGTCTTCCCAGGCACGCGGCGCGAGCGCGATGGCTTCCGCGAAGGCGGCGTCGGCTTCATCCCGGCGGTCGAGTATAAGAAGGGCTTCGGCACGGGTGGCGGTACGCCAGTAGGGCGTCTCGGAATCATCCGGACCCTTGTTCAATACTTCCAGCGCAAATCTCCGCGCCTGCACGGGCTCGCTCCCGAGGAGCGACAGGGTCGCGGCATTGATCAGGGGGTAGTTCCGCCGGCTGAGCGAGGCCGAGCGAAAATAGGCCTCCGCGGCTTCCCGATATATGCGTCGACGCTCCTCCCCGGACGTCCGCATTCCTCGATCCTTGAGCAATCGGCCCCTGACGGCGAGCGCGGCGCTGTCGTCATCCAGACCCTCGCCACCGCCAGCGATGAATTTTGACCAGGCCTGATCAAGCGCGCCCGCTCGCGCGAGCGCGACAATCGTCGCAAGGAAGGGAGCGCTGTGCATCGCTGGGACCAAGGGGCTTCTTAGCCGAGGCGGGCGGCGGCGAACAGCTTAGCCGGCCGACTGTTTCGGTCCGCGCCGCCGCCTGTAGGGCGGCGGAAGCGGCTGGCCCTGATTCGTGCCTCCCGAATCGTCGGGACGTGTCCGCTCGCCCTGAAAATTCATTCTGAAACGGAACGATTCCTGCTTGCCCATTCCCAGGTCTGAACCGCTTACTTCGCTCAGCATGTGGTTTACGCAGACAATTGCACTAGCCGTTCTTTTTCCTGATAATTTAATTTCCAAATCCTTTCCGTTGAAAAACGTATGGTTGGCATCCGCACCGGCATAGTTATAAAAAGTGAGCGCGCCTCCATCTTTTTTCTTTTTCAGCCTGCGCTCATCGTCGTCTACGACGATTACAAAGTAACTTTTCCGTCGGTGAGGGACTTCGTCGAAGCTGCTGGCGTAAGCGGGCCAACCGGATTCTCCCGCGGCGATGTCGTTTGCCATGAAAGTAATGAGCTGTTTAAGCTCCGTTCCGGAATCGATTGGGTTCACCGGGTTCAGATGAAAATGCGCCGACACATTTTGAGCGCCGTTTTTGGAGTATGTAATATAATAAAGATAAATAGAGAATATGTCCTTATCAGCATTATACTTATAATATATACTCTGATTAAGAACGACCGGGCCTTTGGTTGACGTACGCTTCGTCTTAGGGACAGCTGCAGACTTCATCTCTGATTTCCTCTCGCGGCTAAGTGTATGATCCTCGTTCGATGGCATTGACGCAGGGCGCAAGCTCCTGGGCGCGTGGGTTGGCCTCCGCTCTCAATGCTCTCGCGACCGATGTGATCTCGGTGCGCAGGTCCCCCTGGTTGACGCCGTCCGGAAGACCCAATCCTGCGAAGAGCAGATCGCAGCGGACGAAGGTCTTGAACAGGCGCCACTCTGCGTTTCCCGGATCACGCTGGCTTAAGCGATTCGTCCAGTCGTAGGCTTCGAACAATCGGGTGCGGGCGCTGGCTCGGTCGCCGACCTTGAAATAGGTGCGTGCGACGGCTCGCTGCGCAACCGCGAGCCGGTAGCCATTCTCGACATTGGCGGGGTTGGCGCGGTGGAGCCGCTCTACGATCCGATACTGGCGCTGACGCGCCGCCAGCGCTTCCGGCCATCTGGCGCGCATGAAGAAACTGTCGGACAGCCATGCATAGGCATTGGCTTGCGCTCTAAGCGCACTTTCGTCGCTACGGCGGACGGCGACTGCGCGTCCAAACCAATGCACCGCTTTCTCGTAGGTGCGTTGGGCTCCCGCATAGTCGCGTAAGCCATTGAGTTGGACGTTGCCGAGGTCGATCGCGCTCCAGCCGACTTGCATCATATATTCCTGGTTGGCCGGCGCTATTGCAATCAGCCGGTCGGTTAGGGCGGCAAATCGGGCATATTGGCGTTGGGCGGGGGACCATTGCCGGCGTAACTCATGCACCCGGCCAATCCAGAATTCGCTCTGCGCATGCGCGAAGACGATCTGAGGATCTTCGCTCGCCGCCTCGATCAGCGCCGAAGTAAGGCCGTGGGCGCGGCGGAAATGGCGTAACGCCCCCTCCGCATCGCCCCGCGTCAGGAGATCCTCGCCGATCGTATGATCCACGCGGGCGCGAACGGCCGAAACTGCCAGCGGACGCCCCTGCGCCTGATGCCGCTCATAATAAGCCAGAGCGCGAGTGTTGACTGCCGACATGATATCGAGCCGGCCGACTCCCCTCAATTCGCGACGCAGGTCGGTCAGCATGAACTCGACTAGTCCTTCGGCCTCGGCGCGCTGTCGAACCGCCTCAGCGCGGGCGTTGAGGGCGGAGGCCGTCAACAGGGCCATGGCTAGCATCGCCGTTACTGCCGCGGCCGTGACATAGGTCACGCGGCGAACTCGCCTCGCCGCATCGCGCTGGATCAGGGCGTCGAGACCGACCCCCGCAAGTCCGGCCACCAGCTTGAGGAAGCCAAGCCGTCTCCCATCTCCCTCCTTCCTGAGGTCGGCAGCCAACGGCTCGGCTCCACCCTCCAGCAAGGTCGGCGAGAAGCATTGCCCGGGCTCCCCTTCTACTATGGCCGTGAACACCGGCCGTCCCGGATGGAGCTCACGAAACGTCGCGATCTCCTTCGCCACCCAGGGCGATGCGGCGCTGTTGGGGGAGCAGAGGACGATCAGGTTGCGCGACACGGCGAGCGCCGCCCGCACCCTTTCGCTGAGGTCCCCCGCCGCCGGAAGCTCGTCGCGGTCGCGGAAGATCGGGGTCAGCCGCGCCGGGACCTCCCCATCCTCGCCCATCGTGCCGGCGAGGCGTTTGGGCAGCCGATATCCCTCCAGCTTGCGATGAAGCCACCGGCCCATCGCCGCGTCCTTGTGGCTGTAGCTGATGAACGCGACGTAGCCCCCGGCCGTGCCGGGTTCCGCTTCGGCCATGATTTTCCCCCGCGCGGGGAGGCTCGCCCGCGCCCGCCCGCAAGGTGCCAGAGGGCGAACGAGTCTACAATATATCAAAAACTTAGATTCGGACGTCCCAAATCCGGCACTCGGATGAGGGCGGCGCTCAAGGGATGTGGTCGCTGCTCTCCGGTTCGGGTGGTTTGTGAGTTGCGAGAAGCGCCTTGGTCTCGCCGTCCAGGAGTTCCGGATGCTCGCGCTGCATCCGCATGGCGGCCTCGAAGAAGGCGACTCCATTGGCTGTGTTCGAAGGCCCGGCGGGCCCCGGCGGCTGCACCGACTTGAACTCCATTTCCTCGCCCATCCGGGGCGGCTTGCCGGCCCTCGGCGCGCTCTTCAGGGCGTTGGACAGGCGGCCGAGGATGTTCTGGGACAGTCGCTCGTTGACGGCGTGCGAATAGCCCTGGCCGCCGGCAAAGCGCTCTGCGAGCAGCTGCAGGATCGCTGTATGATCGAGCGCTTCGCTGAACACCACGCCGCGGCCGACGTGAGGTGAGACGAGCAAGGCGGGAACCCGCGGCCCCGTCGTCGCGAAGGTCTGGTCCCGGATCCGGGTGACGATCGGAAGGGGCGGCACATGGTCGAAGAACCCGCCATGCTCGTCGTAGGTTATGATGAACAGCGTCTTCGCCCAGCGGTCGGGATTGCTGATCAGGGTCTCGTAGATGTCGCGGACGAGGTCCTGGCCGCCGCCCACGCCCGTCGGCGGATGGTCGTCATTGGCGTTCGATCCGAGGCCGTCGCTATAGTCCGGCTCGATGAAGATCACCGAGGGGATTTTCTTCGCCGTCGTCCAGTTCTTCTTGAATTTGGTATAGCGTCGGAATTTATCGCCATTGGTGGCCAGCGACGCTCCGATCTGAAACGTCCAGAAGTCCATCATCGTGAAAAAGGGAAAGTACTTGCCCCACTGATAGACGCGCCAGCTCACGCCGCGCTGCTTCAGCCATTTATAGACCAGATCATGGTGGGGCAGGCCGGTTTCGTTGTCGATGACCTTGCTCTCCCCGGCCATGGCCATCAGCTTGTTGGCCTGGGTGCCGAGGGGGACGGGAGCGAACCAGCGGTCGCAGACGCAATAATTGCGCGCAAGGAAGTCGAAGGTGCCTACGGTCTGGGCTTTGTAATATCCCATGACCGCGCCCGGATCGGCCGGCGCCGGCCTGCCGGCATCACGGCGCGAATCGATATAGGACTGAACGAAGCCGCCCATATGCGGATGGCCCTGGGCCGGCGTTTCGATCTGCTGCTTGATGCGCAGCCGGCCGTGGGGCGGGTCGTCGATCTCGTCGAATTGGGTAAGCGGCCTCAGCGGAAAGGGCTGGCCGTCGCCCTGGTTGCGCCACGAGGCCTGCCAATCGGAGTCGGAGCGAAGTCCGTCCACCGGCAGCTTCTTCGGCGCGTCGTCGAGGCTGAGATAGCCGAGCATGTGGTCGAACGAGCGGTTCTCCAGCATGCAGATGACGAATGTGTCGATGTCCTTGAGCGCCATGACCCGATCCCCTGCCGCAGGGAACCATCATAGCGCTGGCGGCGGCAAAGGGAACTCGGGCGTAGGCGCCGGGCTTCAGGAGTTGAAGGTCTGCGCCAGGAAGCTCGGGACCGGGCCGTTCCAGCCTTCCTCGTCCGTTCCTTCCTCTGCCGCTTGATCGGACCGCGGTTCGGGCCGGCCGCGGGCGGGACGAGGCTCACGCTTGGGCGCGTCGCGACGGGCGCGCGGCTGCGCTTCGGATCTCTCCCGGCGAGGCTCCGCCCGGCGGCCGGCCGGCTTGGGCTCGGGCGGCGCTTCCGGCTCCGGCTGGGCCTCCGCTTCAGGCTCCGCCTGGCGCGGCGACTCGCGCCTGGGCTCCTCCGATCGGCCCCGTCCGCGGGGCGGCCGGGCGGCGCGCCCGCGGCGGGGACGCTCCTCCTCCTCGCCCTCGGGAGGGGCGGATTCGGCGAGGTCCGCCGACCCGCCTTCGACGGGGCGGATCTTCGCGCCCGTGAGCTTCTCGATCGCCTCGATCGCCTCGGCGTCGGCCGCGGTTGCCAAAGTGATGGCGATCCCGGTCTTCCCTGCCCGGCCCGTTCGGCCGATGCGGTGGATGTAATCGTCGGGGTGCCACGGCACGTCATAGTTGAAGACGTGGCTGACGTCCTTGATGTCGAGGCCGCGGGCGGCGACGTCGGACGCGACCAGGATGTTGATGTCGCCGGCCTTGAAGCGCTCGAGCTCGCGGATGCGCTCGGGCTGCTCCATGTCGCCATGGATCTCGCTGGCGTTGAGGCCGGAGCGCTTGAGGCTCTGGGCGAGCTCGCGGACCGTCGTCTTGCGGTTGCAGAAGACGAGGGCGCTGCGGACGTCATTGCCCTTGAGGCGGTCGGTCAGGACCTGCTTCTTCCTGCGCGAATCGACCTTGAGGACGCGCTGGTCGACGGAGATGTTGGCGGTCGCCGGCCGGGCCACCTCGATGGTCTTGGGGCCGGTCAGGAACTTGTCGGCGAGCTTCTTGATCGGCCCCGGCATGGTCGCCGAGAAGAGCAGGGTCTGGCGGACCGACGGCAGCTTCGAGCAGATCTCCTCGATGTCGGGGATGAAGCCCATGTCGAGCATTCGGTCGGCCTCGTCGATGACGAGCAGGCCGCAGCCGTTGAGCATGATCTTGCCGCGGCCGAACAGGTCCATCAGCCGGCCCGGCGTTGCGATCAGCACGTCGACACCCTTTTCGAGCTTCTTGATCTGGTCGGCCATGTTGGTGCCGCCGATCAGCAGCGCCATGTTCAATTTGTGGTATTTGCCGTATTTCTCGAAATTCTCCGAAACCTGCATCGCCAGCTCTCGCGTCGGCTCGAGGATCAGGGAGCGGGGCATCCGGGCGCGGCTCCGGCCTTCGCCGAGAATGTCGATCATCGGAAGGACGAAGGCGGCGGTCTTGCCGGTGCCGGTCTGGGCGATTCCGATCAGGTCGCGGCCCATCAGGACGGAAGGGACCGCCTGCTTCTGGATCGGGGTGGGATCGGTGTAGCCGGATTCCTCCACGGCGCGGAGCAATTCGTCGGAAAGGCCGAGGTCGGCAAAACTCATAAGGGTTCCGGGTGATTGAGGGGCTTCGTCGCGAGCCGCTTCGGGGCAAGCGCTTGGGCGAAGCGCGTCCTTAAGTCAAGAAACGTCAACGGCGAACGACCGGTTCCAGGCCGCGGAAGCGGTCGATCTCGCAGGCGCCGCCCATTCGCGAGCGGATGTTGTCGCGATCCTCGCAGACCATGCCGTCGGGATTGGGGGTGATGTAGAAGCCGTAATAATAATCGAGCGCCGGGCAGTTGCTCTCCAGCTTGGCCCGTACCCGCTGGCGGTTGCGCAGGATGAAGTCCACGCTGCTCTTTCCGACCAGAGTGGCGGCGGCGATGGCGCGCGCCGGGACGCATTTGGGGCCCTTGCCCTCCTTCCACTGCACATTGGCGGGCGCAGACTGGCGGAAGCGGATGATCACCTGCTCACGGACGACGGTTTGCCCATATTGGGCCGGACGTGCGGGCGGAGCGGCCGCCGGGGCGCCCGCGGCCAGCAGCAAGCTGGCCGCGACTCCAGCGCGGATCGGTGAGGAGGCCTCCATTGCCTCCACTCTTCCCCGCAAGCGCTTGAACATGCGATTAATCCCCTCCGGCGCTTCCGCGCTTGCGAAAGCGGAGATTGCGCCATACTACCGCGCCACATTCGGGCGGCCCCATGCGGCCGGCCTCCACAGCTAGCGGAGACACGAACATGGCGACTGAGCCGCAGTCAACCGGCCTGCCGATTTTCTATGGCGGCCTCGAGCCGCTGTCGAGCAGCGTCCATGCGGGCTATCGCAGCCGTACTTCGGACCGCGCCCCCTTCCTCACCGGCAACCATGCCGTGCCGATCACGATCGACGAGTTCGTCGCCGTCCAGCGCCACTTCCCGATCGTCTTCTCGGTCGGCGAGAATCCGGTGCCGCTGGCGCTGATGGGCCTGAACGAGGGCGTGAACGTTTTCGTCGACGCGGAGGGCAAGCCGACCGGCGAGATCTATCTCCCGGCCTACGTCCGCCGCTATCCGTTCATGCTCGCCCGGCTCCAGCCCGACGCCCAGGAGCTTTCGCTCTGCTTCGATCCGACCAGCGGCCTGATCGGCGATTTCGAGGATGGCGAACCGCTGTTCGACGACGGCAAGCCGAGCGAAACGACAAACAACGTGCTCAAATTCTGCGAGGAATTCGAGCTTTCGGCGCAGCGTACGGTCGCCTTCATGACGGAAATGAAGGATGCAGGCCTGCTGATGGACGGCGAAGTCTCGATCCAGCCGGCCGGGTCCGAGCAGCCCTTCGTCTATCGCGGCTTCCAGATGGTCAACGAGGAAAAGCTTCGCGGCCTCGAGGGCGACGATCTCAAGCGGATGAACGGGAACGGCATGCTCCCGCTGATCCTCGCCCACCTCTTCTCGGTTTCGCTGGTCCGCGATGTCTTCGCCAAGCAGCTGCAGCAGGGCAAAGGGCCGTCGGTCCCGGGAATGGCCGCACCCGCGGGCAACGCGTAGGCGGCAGCAACCGTCATCCCGGCGGAAGCCGGGACCTCAGGACCAGTCGTCACTGCGGGTCTCCCCGAGGCCCCGGCTTTCGCCGGGGCGACGGGAGGGCCGCGCCTCACCCCTCCTCGACCAGCTCCGCGACGACCGCGGCGGCGTCGACCCCCAGGACCCGCGCGATGACGATGAATTCCGACACTTCGAGCCGCCGCTCTCCGCGCTCGTAATTGGAGACGAAGGATTGCGGGCGCCCCAGCCGGTCGGCCAGGTCGGCCTGCCTGAGCCCGCGCGCGCGCCGCGCCTCGAGCAGGCGCCGCCGAAGCCGGTCGGCCGGACGCTCTCCGCCCCCCGCCGGCGGCGGCGGGTCGGCCTGCGCCTGGCCGCCCAGGCGGACGAGCTCGTCCGCCAGCCGCTCGAGTTCGGCGCCGAGCCGAGCCAAGCTTGTCTGTTCCCTGCTTCCCACGCTCGCACTTCCCCACGTTAAGCGAAATCCACGCGAATGGACTAGTTGCTTTACGTTGGATTGTCGAGGGGCGCATTCGACGAAATCGGGACGCCGCGGCCGGCGCCGGGGCGATAGGGAGCCCAGGAGATCCTCGCTTATCCGTCCCGGCCCTCGTTCGCCCTTCATATCGCAGGCGCGCTCACGCATCATTTCGACCGCCATTGCCACCTGATCGGGCGGATTGCGCCATGGGCCCGGCTGGGCGAGCAGCGCCCTTGAAACCTTCCAAGGCTTTCATACATTTAACCTGACGCGCCGACGTATTCCCCCCTTTGCGGAGGCGCGTTGCGCCCTTCGGGGCGCTCCTCCCTGAACCTGGCCACCCCGCGAATTTCGCGGGGTGGTTTTTTATTATGGCAGGTCCGCTGGCCGGCGGGATGAAGGTGCTAGTCCTGGCCGGTCGAGGCCGGGTGCTCCGCTTCGGCTTCCGCTGCCCTGACGCGCTGGCCGTGCGCCTCGGTGGCGCCGTCGAGGAGGCGGTCAGACGTCTCCAGCGCCGCTTCCGGAGTCAGAAGCACGTCGACTCCGTCCGGTCCTTCGACCGCGACGTTGCCGTCCTCCACCGTCACTTCACTGGGCATGTCGTATACTTTTCCCATGACGCAATAGCGTCTTCGCCCGCCCGCTTGTTCCCCGGAGGCAGCGTTCGGCCGCCTAGGTGCGGCTGAGCGACCTCAGAAAATGCGGGGTGCCGAGCCCGTCGACGATCTTGACCGCGGTGGCGCCGAAGCGGCTTTGCATGTCGGGAAGCTGGTTGGTCGCATAAAGGGTAGCGGCACCGAGGTCGTCGAAGGCCTCGCTGCCCATGGTCAGCGGCCCTCTCATCCACATGACTTTGAAACTCATCGACAGTCTTTCGCGAATTGGAAGCCTCCCGCTACCAGAAAGGCGTTAACCGACCCCTGCGACGGGGCGCTCGCTCACTTGCCTTGATCCTTATTCCGCCGCGATCGCTTCGGGCGGGTCGAGCGCGGCGGCGGCGAGGGCGCCGGCGATTGCGGCGATGAGGCGGGCGACCCGGTCGAAGCCGGGGCCCGTCGAGCGCAGATCGGGGCCGAGATAGAGGGAGCGGTCGAGCTCGAGCTGCAGCGCGTGAATGCCGCGGGCCGGGCATCCGTGCCGCTCGGTGATGTGGCCGCCGGCATAAGGAGCGTTGCGGGCGACCCTGAAGCCGGCGGCGCGCGCAGCGCGCTCCGCCGCGGCGACCAGGGCTTCGGACATGCTTCCGCCGTGGCGGTCGCCGAGCACGACCGGCGCATCGCTCTCGCCGCCGCGCGGCGGCATCGAATGGCAATCGAGCAGGATGGCGATTCCGAAGCGCGCCTTGGCCGCCTGCAATTCGGCTTCCAGCGCGGAATGATAGGGGCGGTGGATAAGCTCCACGCGCCGGGCCACTTCCGCCGCCGCTATGCGCTGCCGCCAAATCGCGCCCGATCCCGCGATCCGCGCGGGGATGAGTCCGAGGCCGCCCCGCGTGCGCGGGGATTCGACCGTCGAATGAGCGGCCGGCCGGGGTTGGACCATGTCGGGATCGAGCTCGCGCTCGTCGCGGTTGAGATCGATCTCGGCGCGCGGCGATTCGGCGATCAAAGCCGCCGCCCCGCCCTCGACCGCACGCCAGACGAGACGGTCGACCAGCCGGTCCTCCAGGCTTTCGAGCCGGGCGCGCGGGAGCCGGGCCGAAGCGAGCAGCCCGTCCGAATAGGCGCGGCCCGCATGGGGGACCGAGACGACGACGGGCGAGCTCGGCTTCTCGGGCCCGAGGCGCCGGAAAGGGGACGGGGAATCGCTCATTTGCAGTTGCAAGGTAAGTAGTCCGGTTTTGGCACGCAATCGTCTTCCGCCCCCCGTCTGCGCGCGTCCGGCGCGGGCGCGCTGGAAAAGGGCTTCGCCTTCAGGCATAGAAAGGGCGGGGACGCGCATCGGGCGCGGCCGGTTCAGGGGCATTCATGTTCAGGATCCTGCTGGCGGAGGACGATGCGTCGATGCGGACCTATCTCGGCCGGGCGCTCGAGCGCGCCGGCTACGAGGTGGTGCCGGTCGATCGCGGCACCGCCGCTCTGCCCCTCATCGAGGCCGAGAGCTTCGACCTGCTCCTGACCGACATCGTCATGCCCGAGATGGACGGAATCGAGCTCGCCCAGAAGGCGGCCGTGATCGCGCCCGAGATGCGCGTGATGTTCATCACCGGCTTCGCCGCCGTTGCCCTGAAGGCCGGCAAATCGGCTCCGAGCGCCAAGGTCCTGTCCAAGCCCTTCCACCTGCGCGACCTCGTCGCGGAGGTCGACCGGCTGTTCCAGACCGAAGACCAGCACGGGCGGCTGTAGGCGCCGCGGCGGGTTGCGCCTATGGCAAGCCTTCACTAGATAGCCCGGCAATGGGCGTGTAGCTCAGTGGTAGAGCACTGTGTTGACATCGCAGGGGTCGCAAGTTCAATCCTTGCCACGCCCACCATAGAAAGCCCCGGAAATCCACGGATTTCCGGGGCTTTTTAGTCTGTGAGCGGCCCGGCATCCGAACGCTGTTCCTGTTACGCGCCGCCGATCGGAGCGATCTCGACGATCTCCAGGGCTTCGGGCCGGCCGGCGAAATCGACCTGGTCGCCGACGCAGGCGCCGATCAGGGCGCGGGCGAGCGGCGCGGAGAAGGAGATCCGGCTCGCGGAAGGATCGGCTTCGTCGTCGCCGACGATGTCGATCCTGCGCAAGGCGCCGTTGTGGAGGAAGCCGACGCGGGAGCCGAAGCCGACCTCGTCCTCCGGCGGCGGCGGGGCGAGCTGGGCGGTGGCGACCCGGGTTCGCCAGTAGCGAAGCTCGCGCCTCGCCGCTTCGAGCTTCGCTTCGTCCCGCTCCCCGGCCACCAGTGTTTCGAGCTCCGCGGCCCGGGCCTGCGCCTGCGCCAGGCCGTTCGCGGTCACGAGGTTCGGTCCGGCGGGGATCGGGAGCTCGAACCTCGGCTCCTTATGCTCCTCGTCGCTCTCGCGGCGGAATGCGACGCTCACGGCTATATCCTTTCCTCGCGAGGGCCGGTGTCGGCGTCTTCGTTGCGCTTGTCCATATATCGTCTAAGGCGCCGCTCATGATCCCGCGCGTGCTGATCGACAGCGCCCCCGTTCCCGGCGGCGGCGGCGAGCTTAGGCTGATCCGGCGGGGCGAGGATTTCTGGATCATGATCGGCGCCAACGCGCTGATGAGCACCCGTCTTCGCGGCTCGGAGGAGGCTCTCGCCACGCTCGCCTGCGAGCGGATGGCGGGGCGGGCGAGGCCGGCGCTTCTGATCGGCGGGCTTGGAATGGGCTTCACCCTTCGAGCGGCGCTCGGCGCGCTCGGCGGCGACGCGAGATTGGTGGTGTCCGAGCTGGTGCCCGCAATCGTGACCTGGGCGCGGGGACCGATGGCCCATGTCCACGCCGGCAGCCTGGACGATCCCCGGGTCGAGCTGGTCGAGAGCGACGTCGGCGATCTCATCGCCGCGGCCCGCTCCAGCTTCGACTCGATCCTGCTCGACGTCGACAATGGGCCGGACGCGCTCAGCCGCGAGTCCAACGATAGGCTCTACGACCTGGACGGGCTGCACCGTGCCAGGGCGGCGCTGAAGCCGGGCGGGCTGCTCGCCATCTGGTCGGCGGCGGCCGATCCCGCCTTCACCCGACGGCTCGGCAAGGTCGGCTTCGCGGTGGAGGAGGTCGCCGTCCGAGCCCATGCCGGGCGCAAGGGCGCCAAGCACATGATCTGGCTTGCGAGGCGGCGCTGACCGTCATGCCGGCGAAAGCCGGCACCTCGGGGAGACCCGCCGAGCCTCTATCGACCCGAGGTCCCGGCTTTCGCCGGGATGACGGCTAAGGTCACCAGATCCGCGCGCGCTGCTCGGGCGGGATGTAGTGCTTGTCGCCGGGCTTCACGTCGAACGCCTTGTACCATTCGTCCGCGTTGCGCAGAGGCGCGAAGGCGCGGATCTGGCCGGGGCTGTGCGGGCCGTTGATGATCTGCTGCCTCAAGGCGTCGTCGCGCCACAAGGTCCGCCACACCTGGGCCCAAGCCATGAACACGCGCTGCTCGGGGGTGAAGCCGTCGAGCACCGGCCCCGGCTTGTCGCCGAGGAAGTTGCGATAGGCTTCGAGGCCGAGATGGACTCCGCCCAGATCGGCGATGTTCTCGCCCATCGCGACCCGCGGGTTGATGTGCATTCCGGGAAGGTTGGGGAAGTCGTAGGCGGCATATTGCTCGCCGAGCCGGGTCGCCTGTGCCTCGAACTTCGCCGCGTCCTCGGGCTTCCACCAGTCGCGAAGAACCCCCGCCCAGTCGGACTTGCGGCCCTGGTCGTCGAAGCCGTGGGTGATCTCGTGGCCGATCACTCCGCCGATCGCGCCGTAATTGACGGCCGGATCGGCGTCCGGATCGAAGAAGGGCGGCTGCAGGATGGCGGCGGGGAAGACGATCTCGTTCTTCACCGACGAATAATAAGCGTTCACCGTCTGCGGGGTCATTCCCCATTCGGCCTTGTCGACCGCAATCTCGATCCGGTTGCGGCGGTAATCCCATTCGAAGCGGCCGGCGCGCTCGTAATTGCCGACGAGGTCGCCCGGAATCACCTGAAGGGCGGAATAATCGCGCCATTTGTCGGGATAGCCGATCTTCAATCCGAAATTCTCGAGCTTCTTCAGGGCCTCGACCTTGGTTTCCGGACCCATCCACTGAAGCCGCTCGATACGCGCCTTCATCGCCGCCCGGAGGTCGGTGACCAGGCGGTCCATCTTCGCCTTGGCGTCTGGCTTGAAATAGAGGGCGACGTAATCGCGGCCGATCGCCTCGCCCATCGCATTTTCGGCGAAGGCGATGCCGCGCTTCCAGCGGTCGCGCTGCTGGGGCTGGCCGTTGAGGAACTTGGAGCGGAACTCGAACTGGGCGTCGACGAACCGCTTGGAGAGCAAGGGCGACATGTCGTCGGTCGTATGGAACATCTGCCAGGCCTTGAGGGTCTGGAGGTCCGTCTCTGCGAAGATCCGGGCGAGCTTGGGAACGGCGGTGACCTGGCTGACCACGGCGCGCTCGGTGCGCTCGAGGCCGGCGGCCTGCCAGTAGGTGCGCCAGGGGAAGCCGGGCGCCTGGGTCTCGAGCTGGGCGAGAGTCATCGGATTGTAGGTCTTGTCGCGGTTGCGGCTTTCCGCGCGGGTCCAGTGCGCCTCCGCGATCCGGGTCTCGAGTGCGACGACCCGGGCGGCCGATTCCTTCGGCTCCGGCCAGCCCGCCATCTCCAGCATCTGGGTCACGTAGGCCAGATAGCGGTCCTTCTGAGGCTTGAACTTGGAGTCGAGGTAGAGGTCGCGGTCGCCGAGTCCCAGGCCGGACTGGCCCATGTAGAGCGCATATTGCTCGGGATTCTTGGCGTCGTCGCTGACTCCCGGACCGAAAAAGGTGCTTCCGAAACCGCCGATCGCGCGGCCCATCGACCGGGCCAGGTCCTCGCGGGTCTTCGCCTGGTAGATGGGCGCGATCCGGGCGAGGAGCGGGACCGCGTCCTGACGCTCGGCCGCTTCCTCGTCCATGAAGCTCCGGTAGAGCGCGGCGACCTTCGCCTGGTCTCCGCCGGTGGCGGGGTCGCCCGCGGGGTAGGTCTCGACGAGCTTGCGAAGCCGGGCCTCGGACAGGTCGCGAAGAACGACGAAGGCGCCGTAGGAGGAGCGGTCGGCGGGGATCGGGGTAGTCTTGGCCCAATTGCCGTTCACATAAGCGAAGAAATCGTCGCCGGGCTTCACGGAGCGGTCCATGCCCGCGAGATCGATGCCCCAGCTCCCGAGACGCTGCGCGTCGACCGCCGCTGAGTCGCTTGCTCCGGCCTGGTCGTCCGCCGCGTCGATCAGCGAGACCATCGTGCAGCTTTCGTCGATACATTCGTGGCGGTCGCCGGCGGCGGCGGGAGCGGCGGCGGCGAGCGCCAGCAGCGAAACAGCAGTCGAAAGGCGCTTCTTCATCAATCTCGTCTCCGAATATGGAGTGTTTTCAGGTGCTTGCCTGATGCCGCCCCGGAGATAGCGCATGCCGCATCCGAGCGCAAACCCGGCACCGGGCACCGAGTAAAGTTCATGAAGTTCATGGTGTCGAACTCAATCCCGTGAACTTCGCCATCCCGGCGACGATGCCTTTGGCGTGGACTATGACAGAGAGAAATCGGGCTCGCCATAGGCGGGAACATAGCAGAAACAGCATGCGAGGGGTAGAGGCCTGCCGCGGCGCGGCTTGGTTTGCGCAGCGCTTGTGCCTATCACGTCCCCGGCGAGTATCGGGATTGGCGGAGCATCTTGAGGTCGAATTCCATTATCCCGTTTGCGGCGCTTGCGCTTTCCTCGACCGCGGTGGCGGCAACGCAGGTCGCCCAGACGCCTTGGCTCGCGATACGAATCGTCCAGGATGGGAAACCGGTGCCGCTGATCAGGACCGACCTGCGGACGACCGAGGTCCGGCTCGAACCGCGGCCTTTCCGCATCCTGTTTCCGAAGCGCAATCCCGCGGTCGCCTATCAGCTTTGCGCCTGGACAGGGAAATCGATCTTCCGGGCGCTTCGGCCTCGTATCGTGCCCGGCGATCCGAATGCCGGGGGCCAGCATCCCTGCTTCCTGGCGGGCTCCGGGATGGCGGATACCGAGGCGGGGTCGGGAATGCTGATGCTGAGCGATTCGGGGCACAATTACCTGGTCGACCTCAGGCTCGGGCCCGATCCGGAACGGCCGTCGGTCTATTATTCGGCCTTGTGGACGCGGGCGGGCGGCCAGGTCCCGATCGCGACGGCGCGGCGGCCGGTCTACGTCGTCGCGTTTCACGATTCCGACCGGGACGGTTTCCTCGCCAACGACGAATATGATCATCTGGTGCTGAGGTTCGGGCGATAAATCCTCCCCATCCCCAGATGGGGAGGGGGACCATGCGAAGCATGGTGGAGGGGTAGCTGCCGAGGAAGCCGAGGTTAAGCGGCCGAATCACATTGTCCGGCGCCATCTACCCCTCCACCACACTTCGTGTGGTCCCCCTCCCCACCGCTTCGCGGCAGGGAGGATGATTTTAATCGTAGACGATCCCTACCTCGGCCGCGGCCCGCACCGCCAGCGCTCGCGCCTCCTCCGCAGTCGCGCCAGTCGCCAGCGCCACGCCCATTCGCCGGTAGGGCCTCGTCACCGGCTTGCCGAAAATGCGCAGATCCACCTCCGCTCCCTCGCGGCCCAGCGCCAGCGCCTCGGCCACGCCCTCGAAGCGGAAGCGCTCCGACTCCCGGTCCGCCAGGATCACCGCGCTCGCCGCGGCGGGCGCTGTCAATGCGATGTGGGGAATGGGGAGGCCGAGGACGGCGCGGGCGTGGAGGTCGAATTCGGAGAGGTTCTGGGAGATGAGGGTGACCATCCCGGTGTCGTGCGGGCGCGGCGACAATTCGGAGAAGATGACGTCGTCGCCGGCGACGAAGAACTCGACTCCGTAGAGGCCGAAGCCGCCGAGATCGTCGACCACCTTGCGCGCCATGTCCTGCGCGTCGGCCAGGGCCCGCGCGGACATGGGCGTGGGCTGCCAGCTTTCGCGATAGTCGCCGCGTTCCTGGCGGTGGCCGATCGGCGGGCAGAAGAGCATTCCGTCGCGGGTCCGGATGGTGAGCAGGGTGATCTCATAGTCGAAGCGGACGAACGCCTCGACGATGACCCGCGCCCGGTCGCCGCGCATGTTGGCGACGGCATAATCCCAGGCGGAGCGCAGATCTTCCGCGGCCTCGACGGTCAGCTGGCCCTTGCCCGACGAGGACATGACCGGCTTGACGACGCAGGGGAAGCCGGTGTGTTCGGCGGCCGCGAGGACCTCCTCAAAGCTTTCCGCGAAGCGGTAGCGCGAGGTTCGAAGGCCGAGCGATCCGGCCGCGAGCTCGCGGATCGAATCGCGGTTCATCGTCATCATCGTCGCCCGAGCCGAGGGCACGATGCGGGTGCCCGCGGCCTCCAGCTCCGCGAGAATCTCGGTCCTTATCGCCTCGACCTCCGGGACGACGAAATCGGGGCGGTGGCGGGTGATCGACTCGCGAAGCCGGTCCCCGTCGAGCATCGGGAAGATCTCCGACTCGTCGGCGACCTGCATGGCGGGGGCGCCGCCGTAGGAATCGCAGGCGATCACCCAAGCGCCGAGCCGCTTGGCCGAGATCGCGAACTCCTTGCCGAGCTCGCCCGACCCGAGGAGCATTATCCTCGCGGTGAAGCTCATGAAGCTCCGCCGAGCCGGACCTTGCAGGCGGCCTCCGCTTCGGGCCCGGCGGCGGTCAGCTCGACTCGCTGCACGTCGAACTCGGCCTTGCCTTCCGGCAAGTAGCTTATCACCCGCTCGACCCCGCTGTCCGTGACCCGGTAGGCCAGCTCGACCGAGGCGTCGCCGATCTTGCCGGCCTCGCGGCGGACGAGCTGCATCCCGTCGCGAAGGCCGGCGGCATAAGCGGGGCCCTCGCGGTCGACCCCGGCGATCACCCCGGAGCCGCGGCGGGTCGCATCGGCGTCGTAGCCGCGGGTGAAGGCCTTGCGCCGCTCGGTCACGAGGCGGGCGCAGTCGCCGAGCAGGTCGGGCGGCAGGAGCAGGATCTCGCCGCGACGGGCGTAGCGCTCGAGATCGGGGTCGATGTCGATTCCGGTCTCGTCGCGAAGCGTCTTGCGGAAGAGGGCGACCGCGAGCTCGGAGCTGCCTTCGGCCGCCCGGCGCTGGGTTCGAAGCACGCCTTCGAGGCTCTGCTTCCCGGCGGAGCGGGCGGCGATCTCCGAATCGAGCTTGGCCGCGAGGAGATGGCCGCGGTCGTAGCTGACCTGCTGGACCGCACTATCGGTCCAGAAGCGCCGGGCGATCTCGGCGCCGTCCGCGGTCTTCGCGGGGGACTGGCCGTAGCGGAGCAGGGTCTCGTTCTTGTCCGCCGCCCAATCGGCCAGCGTCCAGATGCCGGAGCGGAGCAGCACCTTGGAGGCGAGATAATCGTTGAAGCCCTCGCTGAACCAATAATCCCGGGCCTCGTCCTCCTCCGGCATTCCGCCGAGCGCGATGGGGACCCAGCTGTGCATATTCTCGTGGGCGAGGAAGCGGACGGCCTGCTTGAGCTCGAACGCGCCGGTCGAGGCGATCGAAAAGGCGTCGGTCCGTCCCGTCCCGTGGTAGGAAAGGCCGGACGGGAGCTCGCCGAGCGGCGCCATGGCGACGAGGTAGGGCGAGCTTCGATCGCCCCAGAATTCATCCTCGGCGGCGAGGATCGGAGTGACCGTGTCGGCGAGCTGATCGGCGGTGAACTGCCAGTTGCCGAGCAGCGCGACCCGGAGCGGAGCGCCGCGCAGGTCGCGCCGCACGACCCGCAATTTGGAGCCGCCGATGGCGACGCTGTTGACGAGGTTGGCAAGCGCGGTCGGCTTGCCTTCGAGATGGTCGAGGTCGGAAGCGACCGTCCAGCCTTTCGGCAGCTTGCCCCATCTGAACTTCGCCGGCCGCTCCTGGCTGTCGCCGGGCACGGCGAAGAGGGATTCGCCGTGGACGAAGAACCAGTCGGGCCGGACCAGCGGCCGCGCCTTTTCGTAGGCGAAGCCGGGATCCTCGGAATAAGCGGACACGATCCGGTAGCGGACCTTGAGCCGGGCGCCGGGACGATGGCGGGCGACGGGCTTGTCGTAGGTGCCGCTCAGGCTTTTCGAGCCGCGGACCCTGAGCCCTTTGGCGTGGCGCCAGAGCTCGCTCGAGCCGGCCCACACGCTGGGCAGGAACAGCTCGGTCTCGCCGTCCGGGTCGCCCTCGAGGCGCATGCGCACGTCGAGCGCCCGGCTTCCGTCCTTCTGGAGGATCGGGGTGACCCGGTAGGCGATCGGCTTCGGCTCGGGCGGTTTCGCGGCGATCAGGAAGAAGGCGGCGGCGAGGAGGGGGTAAGCGACAGGTTTCAAGGCGGGCTCCCGGATTCGGGCGGGAGTATAGGGGGAGGGCCGAAAAATTCCTCCCCGAGATTTCTCGGGGAGGGGGACCGCGCGAAGCGCGGTGGAGGGGTTCTTCCGAGTCCGGAAGGCCCCTCCACCATGCTTCGCATGGTCCCCCTCCCCTGCAAATGCAGGGGAGGATTTAGAGTGAGAAATATTCCCCGAGCCGCTCCAGCGTCTCCTCGACGCTCTTATGGTGGACGAACACTCCGCCCGCCTCCTCCCAGAGATGGGCGTGCCTGATCTGGTCGTCGACGAGGACGTCGCCTTCCTCGGCGTGCTTGCGCTTGTCGCGGGCGAGGGTGGTGATGATCCGGGTGCCGGGGAAATATTTCGCGGCCCAGCGCACCTTCTGGTCGGCCGCCCAATTGCCCTGCGGAAGGCCGGTGAGGATGATCGGATCGAGATGCTTCACCGCCTCGAAAAGCACGGTGGCGCCGTCGAGCAGGGGAAGGCCGAAATAGAAATCGGGCGCCTTGGCCAGCTTCGCCCAGAAGCGGCCGGGGCCGTTGCGCTTCTCATAGGCCTTGGGATGCATCCCGAGCACGGCGGCGGCGCCCGCGTTGAAGTCGGCGAGAACTCCGTCGCAATCCAGATAGAGCCGGCGGTTCATGCCTTCCTGGGCCAGCAGGACGGGATCAGCTTCACCGGCATCGGAAGGTCGAAGGCCGTCCAGCCGCCGGCCGCGAGCACGTCGTTCGATTCCTGCGCCTTGCGCCCCAGGCCGAGAGACCAGGTGATGTGGTAGGTGCCGCCGCCCGGCCGATCGGTGGCGCCGCCGATCGCGACCGCCATCGCTTCCACCCCCTGGCCGTCATCGGCCCGCCCGACGATTTCGCCCAGAATCTCGTCGGGAAGCTCGGCGTCCTCCGCCGCCTCGGTCCGGAGGGTGACATGGTCGGCGTCCGGATTGCCGTAGCGGGGCGGGAATTGCTGGAGCAGCTCCTTCCTCTGCTCGCGGTCGAGCTTCCAGCCGATGACGCTGTCGCCTTCGCCGGCGCGGGCGGCGGCTTGTCGTGCCGAAGGTGCCATGAACCCGTCAAAGCGCGGACGGCGGAGCGGGTTCCCGACTGGGGCGTTCAGGGGCGCGAAGGAGAGACATCATGGGCGGCGACGATCAGGACCTCCCCTCGGGCGACGAGTCGATCGAGGAACAGGCGGAGGAAAATGTGCGGGAGCTGGACGACGTGCCGGAGCCGGGGACGGACCCGCTTCACGAGGGGCCCTAATCTCCCCTCCCTGAAAGGGAGGGGCCGGGGGTGGGTCCGCCGAAGGCGGGCGAACCTCGGAGTCAGCAGCAGTCTCGCTGCGCTCGCCTACCCACCCCTAGCCCCTCCCTTCCAGGGAGGGGGAGTTTTGAGCCACGACTCCATTGCGCGCACCCCTTCCTCGCCCATGACCAGCCCGAGCTTGGTCCTGCGCCAAAGCACGTCCTCGGCCGTGCGGGCGAACTCCTTGTCTCTCAGCCAGGCCAGCTCCCTCTCGTACAGTCCGGCGCCGAAGTGGCGGCCGAGATCGGCGAGCGCGGCGGAATCGCCGATCATGTCCCTCAGGCGGGTGCCGTAGGCGCCGGAAAGGCGGGCGAGGAGGGGCTGCGGCATCCACGCCCCGACCCGCTCGAGCCAGTCCAGGAAGTCGGGATAGACGTCGCCGCCCGGAAGGAAGGCGTGGGAGGTCGAGCGCCGGCCTTCCACCCCGAGCAGGTCGAGCGCCTCCTGGGCGAGCGCCCGGGCGGTGGTGATCTTGCCCCCGAAGATGGAGAGCAGTTTCGGCCCCGGGTCCGGATCGAGCTCGAGGCGATAGTCGCGGGTCACGGATCTGGCGTCGGCGGCGCCGTCGTCCCGGAGAGCCCGGACGCCGGAATAGCTCCAGACGACGTCGGCCGGGACGACCTGGCGCGTGAAATAGCGGTCGGCCGCCTCGCACAGATAGCGGATCTCCCCGGGCGAGACCGCGGCGTCTTCCGGGCGCTCGACCGGAATGTCGGTGGTTCCGATCAGCGTGAAATCCCCCTTGAAGGGAAGGGCGAAGACGACCCGGCCGTCGGACTGCTGGAGGATATAGGCCTGGTCGCCGTCCCACAGGGCGGGAACCACGATGTGGCTGCCCTTGACCAGCCGGACGCGGCTCGCGCTGGACTCGGCGAGGCGGCGTCCGAGCACCTCCGCGACCCAGGGGCCGGCCGCGTTGACGATCGCTTTGGCCGCGACCCGGCGCCCGCCTGAGAGTTCGGCGCTCCACACGGCGCCTTCCCGGCGGGCCCAGAGCAATTCGGTGCGGGTCGCGATCTCGGCGCCCAGCTCGGCCGCGGCGACGGCATTGAGGACGACCAGCCGGCTGTCGTCGACCCAGGCGTCCCAATAGCTGAGCACCTTCCGGCCTTCCTTCAAAGGGGCGTGGAGCGCCGCCTCGCGCCGGCCGACCCGGCGCGACCGGGGCAGGCTGCCGCGGATCGAGAACAGGTCGTAGAGGAGGAGGCCGGCGCGGATCATCCAGTGCGGCCTCAGCGCCGGGCAGTGGGGCAGGACGAAGCGCAGCGGGCGCACGATGTGGGGCGCGGTCCGAAGCAGTATCTCGCGCTCGGCCAGGGCCTCCCGGACGAGACGGAATTCGTAATTTTCGAGATATCTGAGGCCGCCGTGGATGAGCTTGGAGGAGGCGGAGCTGGTATGGGCGGCGAGGTCGTCCTTTTCGACCAGAAGGACGCTGGCGCCGCGGATCGAGGCGTCGCGGGCGATCGCCGCGCCGTTGATTCCGCCGCCGACGACGAGAAGGTCGAATGAGTCCATGGGCTTTCCTACGTCATTCCAGCGAAGGCTGGAATCCATGCGGCCTTCGTGTCACCAAAGCCGGATGGACCCCGGCTTTCGCTGGGGTGACGGGGGAGGGATGGGCGACTTCATTCTCGTTATCGACGAAGGCACGACCAGCACCCGGGCGATGCTCTTCGCCGCCGACGGAACGTGCCTGGCGACCGAGCAGCGCGAGCTCACGCAGTCCTACCCGCAGCCCGGCTGGGTGGAGCATGACGCCGAGGAGATATGGGCCTCCAGCCTCGCCTGCGCCCGCGCCGCCGTCGCCGCCGGCGGGGGTGCGGAGCGGGTGGCGGCGCTCGGGATCACCAACCAGCGCGAGACGATCGTCTTCTGGAGCCGCCGGACCGGCCGGGCGCTCGCCCCGGCCGTGGTCTGGCAGGATCGGCGCACCGCCGATCTCTGCGCCCGGCTGAAGGCCGAAGGCCAGGAGGATCTCGTGCAGGCCAGGACCGGCCTGCTGCTCGATCCCTATTTCAGCGCGTCCAAGATCGCCTGGGCTCTGGAGCATTGGCCCCAGCTCGGGGAGGCCGGCGAAGATCTGTGCGCCGGCACCGTCGAGAGCTGGCTCGTCTTTCGACTGACCGGCGGCCTGCATGTCTCGGACGCGACCAACGCCTCGAGAACGGCGCTGATGAACATCGCGAGCGGCCGCTGGGACGAAGGCCTGCTCGGCCTGTGGGGCGTCCCGGAGCGGATATTGCCCGAGATCGTCGACTGCGCCGGCCGGCTGGGCAAGACCGCTCCCGAGCATTTCGGAGCGGCCATCCCGATCTGTGGAATGGCCGGCGACCAGCAGGCCGCGTCGATCGGCCAGGCCTGCCTCGCACCCGGCAACACCAAGGCGACCTACGGGACAGGCGCATTCATCCTCACCCATACCGGCCAGGAGCAGCGCCGAAGCCGCCACCGCCTGCTCTCGACGATCGCCTGGCAACTCGCCGGCGAGCGCCGCTACGCGCTCGAAGGCTCGGTGTTCGTCGCCGGAAGCCTGGTCAAATGGCTTCGCGACGATCTCGGCCTGCTCGGCAGCGCCGCCGAGACGGAGGCGCTGGCGCGTTCCGTGCCGGACAGCGGCGGAGTCCAGATCGTCCCTGGCCATAGCGGGCTTGGAGCGCCCTGGTGGCGGCCGGACGCGCGCGGTTCGATCACCGGCCTCAGCTTCGCCACCGGCCGGGCTCATATCGCCCGGGCCGCCCTCGAGGCGATGGCGCACCAGACCCATGATCTGATGACCGCCTTCGCCGCCGACGGAGCGCCCTGGGAAGTGCTCAAGGTCGATGGGGGAATGGCGTCGAACGGGTGGCTGGCGCAGGATCTGGCCGACGTGCTGGGATTGACCGTCGAGCGGCCCGGGTTCGTCGAAACCACGGCGCTGGGCGCGGCGATGCTTGCGGGGGTCGGGTGCGGGATGTTCGCTTCGCTCGAGGAAGCGGCGGCGATGCGGGGGGCGGTGGAGAGGTTCGAGCCGGCGATGGCGCCGGAGGTGCGGGAGGCTCGGCTGGCGGGTTGGAAGAAGGCGGTGGAGGGAGTGCTTCGCTGATCCTTCCCCTCCCTGGAAGGGAGGGGGTCAGGGGTGGGTCCGCCGAAGGCGGCCGAAACTCCGAGTCAGTGATAAGTCTCGCTTCGCTCGCCTGCCCACCCCCCAACCCCTCCCTTTCAGGGAGCGGAGTTCAAACCCTATCTTTACCCTTTGCGGCTAGTCCCGCCACATGGTCCAGCGCATCCATCTCATCGCCGCCGCGCGCCCGAATTTCATGAAGGTGGCGCCGCTCTGGCACGCCCTCGCCGCCGCGCCCGGCTTCACCCCCGTCCTCATCCACACCGGCCAGCATTACGACGTCAACATGTCGGACGCCTTCTTCGCGGACCTGAGGCTCCCGGAACCCGACCATCATCTCGGAATAGGCTCGGGCAGCCATGCCGAGCAGACCGGCGGAGTGATGATCGCCTATGAAAAGGTGGCGCTGAGCGACAAGCCCGACTGGATCGTCGTCGTCGGCGACGTCAACTCGACCGCCGCCTGCGCGATGGTCGCCGGCAAGCTCGGTATCCCGGTCGTCCATCTCGAAGCAGGCCTGCGCAGCCGCGACCGAACGATGCCCGAGGAGCTGAACCGGCTCGTCACCGACGTCCTCGCCGACGTGCTGTGGACCCCGTCGCCCGACGGCGACGAGAATCTCCTCGCCGAGGGCATCCCCGCCGGCCGAATCACGCGGGTCGGCAACATCATGCTCGACAGCTTCGAGCTGGTCCGCCCGGCGATCGAGGGTGCCGACGTGTCCCGCGAGCTCGGGCTGGAGCGCGGCGGCTATGGAGTCGTCACCCTCCACCGCCCGTCCAACGTCGACGATCCGGCCCAGCTCATCCGCCTCGTCGACGCCCTGATCGAGGCGCAAAGGCGGCTTCCGCTCGTCTTCCCCGTCCATCCGCGCACCGCCAAGCGGCTCGCCGGGGCCCTGTTTGACGGCCGGATGGCGCGGGCGGGCGTCAGGTTGATCGAGCCGCTTCCTTATGTGCGCTTCATGAGCCTGGTGACCGGCGCTGCAGCGGCGATCACCGATTCCGGCGGGATCCAGGAGGAGACCACCTATCTCGGGATCCCCTGCCTGACCTTGCGGGAGAATACCGAGCGGCCGGTGACGATCACCGAGGGGACCAACCGGCTGGTGACGCCCGAGACCTTGCTGCTCGAGCTGGAGCGGGCGCTGACCGGCCCGAGGGCGGTGCGCTGCCCCGAATTGTGGGACGGCAAGGCCGCGGCGCGCTGCGTCGAGGATTTGCGGAGGCGCTCGGCGGTGGCGAAGCTGCCGGTTGCGGAGCCGGGCCCGGCAGGGCTTGCCGCCCGCTACGGCGGCGGCGAGCGGCGAAGGGCCGGATCGAGTTACCGACGCGCGAACTAGGCCGTATCGACATTCAGTCCTCCCCGTCGCCGCAGGCGATGGGGAGGGGGACCGCACGAAGTGCGGTGGAGGGGCCTTGCTGGGTCCGTAACGCCCCTCCACCACCCTTCGGGTGGTCCCCCTCCCCATGAGGCTTCGCCTCACAGGGAGGACGAGAAGTGCTGAATGTCGATACGGCCTAAAATCGTCATGCCGGCGAAGGCCGGCATCCATGAACGCGGAGCGACGAGTGAAGCCTCAGGCGGCGGTGATCATGGATTCCGGCCTTCGCCGGAATGACGGGATCAGCCCTCCGAAGCCTTCCAGCTGTCGTCGATCATCTTGATGATCCCGGAGAAATCCTTGCCGCCGCCGCCCAGCGCCTCGGCGAACCGGGCGTAGAGCTCCTCCGCCTCGGCCCCCATCGGCGTATAGGCGTCGACGCTCTGCGCCGCCTCCATCGCCAGCCTCAGGTCCTTCAGCATCAGCGCCGCCGCGAAGCCGCCTTCATAGTCGCGGTCCGCGGGCGTTACCGGTCCTACCCCAGGGACCGGGCAATAGGTCGTCATCGACCAGCATTGGCCGGACGCCTTGGAGGCGATGTCGAAGAAGGTCTGAGGGTCGAGGCCGAGCTTCTGGGCGAGCACGAACGTCTCGCAGGTCGCGACCATCGAGGCGCCGAGAAGCATGTTGTTGCAGATCTTGGCCGCCTGGCCGGAGCCGGGGCCGCCGGCGTGGATCACCGCCTTGCCCATTTTCTCCAATATCTCCCGAGCCCGCTCGAAGGCCTCCGCGGTGCCGCCCACCATGAAGGTCAGCGTTCCGGCGTCGGCCGCGGCGATCCCGCCCGAGACCGGCGCATCGACCATCGCATAGCCGGCCGCCTCGGCCTTGCCGATCACCTCGCGGGCAGTGGCGACGTCGATGGTCGAGCAGTCGATCAGGAGCGCGCTGGTTGGCGCGGCGCCGATCACGCTGGTCTCGTAGACCTGGCGGACATGCTTGCCGGCCGGAAGCATGGTGACCACCGCCTCGGCGTCCACGACCGCCTCGCCCGCCGAGCCCATCGGCAGGCACCCGCTCGCCTCCGCCTTGTTCAAGGCCGATTCCGAAAGGTCGAAGGCGCGAACCTCGTGCCCCGCCTTGACGAGGTTCGCGGCCATCCCGCCGCCCATGTTGCCGAGCCCGATGAATGCAATTCGCGCCAATTAGGCCTCCTGTTTGAATCGAGAACGCGTCTTCGAGCCGATTAGGGCGGCAACCACCGCAGGTCCTGAGACAATCGCACCCACCAGCGCGACAAACGGCGCCATCGAGACGAGGCTGGCTTGGGATGTCGCCATCAGCAGAACGGCCAGGACCGCGACAGATGCGATGCCGAGGATGATCGGCCGTTTCTGCAGGACGAACCCGGCGACGAACGCGAGCAGCAGCGGCGGCGCAATAAAGACCAAAATGAAGGCGAGCACCATGAAGCTATTTTCCGCTCCACTCAGCCTTACGCTTGTCGACGAACGCCGCCATGCCCTCCTTCTGGTCCTGCGTCCCGAACAGGCCGTGGAACAGGCGGCGTTCGAAGACGATGCCCTGGGCGAGGCTCATCTCGAACGCCGCATTGACCTGCTCCTTCGTCGCGATGGCGGCGAGCGGAGCCATTGCGGCGATCGCATCCGCCGTCTTCAGCGCCTCGTCCAGCAGATCGGCGGCCGGGACGACCCTGGCGACGAGGCCGGAGCGCTCCGCCTCCTCGGCGCCCATGTTGCGGCCCGTCAGGCACATCTCCATCGCCTTGGCCTTGCCGACCGCACGGGTGAGACGCTGCGAGCCCCCCATTCCGGGCGTGACCCCGAGCTTGATCTCGGGCTGGCCGAACTGGGCGGTATCGGCGGCGATGATGAAGTCCGCCATCATCGCCACCTCGCAGCCGCCGCCGAGCGCATAGCCGGCGACCGCGGCGATCCACGGCTTGCGGGTTGCGGTCACCGTCTCCCAGCCCTGGAAGAAGTTGGAGCCGTACATCGAGGCGAAGCCCTGGTCCGACATCTCCTTGATGTCGGCGCCCGCCGCGAAGGCGCGCTCGCTTCCGGTGAGCACGGCGCAGCGCTGGCTGTCGTCGGAGTCGAAGGCGGCGAAGGCGTGGATCAGCTCGGCGAGGACGCCGGTGTTGAGGGCGTTGAGGGCCTTGGGGCGATTGAGGGTGATCAGCGTGACCGCTCCGCGCTGCTCGACCAGGATGGATTCGTAGTTCATTTTACCTCCGTCATGCCGGACTTGATCCGGCATCCACCTTTTTCTTGCGGGACGCCGTAAAGAAGGTGGACCCCGGATCAAGTCCGGGGTGACGGCCCCTTACAGCGGCGTCCATTCCTCGCCTTCCGGCATCGGCGCGAAGATGGTGTCGATCAAGTGCTGGGTCACGCCTTCGGGCGTCGGCGGCTTCCAGCGCGGCGCATTGTCCTTGTCGACCAGCAGGGCCCGCACTCCCTCGACGAAATCGTGGCGCTGGACGACCCGGGTCGCGACGGCATATTCCTGCCGCATCTCATGGCCGAAATCCTGGACCCGGGCGCCGTCGAAGAGGAGCCGGAGCGAAACCTTGCAGGCCTGCGGACTCTTGGACCGCAACGTCTCCAGCTCCTTTCGCGCCCAGTCGGAGCCGTCCGCCTCGAGCGCGGCGAGTATCCCCTCGTAATCGTCCGAGGCGAACAGGCGGTCGATCGGCTCCAGATTGGCTTCGATCCTTGCCGGGGGAGGGGGCGTGCCGCTCTCGTCGAGCAGGTCCTCGATCCGGTCGGGGTTGCTGAGGATCTGCGCCTTGAGGTCGTCGAGGGCGAGCGACTGCATATAGTGGGTGGCGAGGCCCAGCGCGAAGCACTCGGCGCCGTCCAGCCGAGCGCCGGTCAGCGCGAGGAACTGGCCGACCCGGCCGGGCAGACGCGGCAGATACCAGCCGCCGCCGACGTCGGGGAAGAGCCCGATCGCGGTCTCGGGCATGGCGAAGCGGCTGTTCTCGGTCGCCACCCGGTAGCGGCAGGGCTGCGAAATCCCGACTCCGCCGCCCATTGTGATCCCGTCCATGAAGGCGATGGTCGGCTTGGCGTAGGTGAAGAGGAGGTGGTTGAGCCGATATTCCTCGTGGAAGAAGGCGCGCGCCTCGGCGCCGTCGCCGGCGCCGCTCCTCGCCAGCATGACGACGTCGCCGCCGGCGCAGAAACCCCGGCCCTCGGCATGGTCGATCATCACCGCCTGCACGGAAGGGTCCTCGCGCCAGGGCAGGAGGGCCGCGATCATCGCGCTGCACATGTCCCTGGTGAGGGCGTGGATGGCCTTGGGACGGTTGAGGCGGAGCCGGCCGACCTTGCCTTCGATTCGGGTGATGAGGTCTGTCATGGCCATCCGTCATCCCGGCGGAAGCCGGGACCCCAGGACAAGAAGTCTCGGCGGGTCTCCCCGAGGCCCCGGCTTCCGCCGGGGTGACGAAGCGTAATCACTGCCTCAGCATGTCCCGCGCAACGATCACGCGCATGATCTGGTTGGTGCCTTCGAGGATCGAATGGACCCGGAGGTCGCGCCAGAAGCGCTCGACCGGATAGTCCTGGAGATAGCCGTAGCCGCCGTGAAGCTGGAGCGCCCGGTCGACGACCGAGGAGCCGGTGTCGGTCGCGAGGCGCTTGGCCATGGCGGCGAAGCGGGTCTTGTCGGGCGCGTTCTCGGTCACCTTCACCGCGGCGGCGTAAAGCAGGGTGCGGGCGGCCTGGAGCTCGGTCTCCATGTCGGCGAGGGTGAATTGCGTCGCCTGGAAATCCGCGATGGGCTGGCCGAACTGCTTCCTTTCCCTGGTGTAGGCGATGGCCTCGTCGAGGCAGCGCTGCGCCCCGCCCAGCGAGCAGGCGCCGATGTTGAGCCGGCCGCCGTCCAGGCCCATCATCGCGATCCGGAAGCCCTCGCCCTCGCCCCCGACCAGGTTTTCGGCCGGGACCCTGACCTCGTCGAAATTGACCTGCGCGGTCGGCTGGGAATGCCAGCCGAGCTTCTTCTCCTGGGCCCCGAAGCTTACGCCCGGCATGTCCTTCTCGATCACCAGGCAGGAAATGCCCTTGGGTCCGTCGACGCCGGTCCGCACCATGGTGACGTAGACCTCGTTCTCGCCGCCGCCGGAGATGAACGCCTTGGAGCCCGAGACGACATAATGGTCGCCGTCCTTCACCGCCCTCGTCTTGAGGGCCGCGGCGTCCGATCCCGAGCCCGGCTCGGTCAGGCAATAGCTGCCCATCCGCTCCATCGGGATCATCGAGGGGAGATACTTCTCCTTGACCGCCGCCGATCCGAAACGGTCGATCATCCAGCCCGCCATGTTGTGGATCGAGATGAAGGCCGAGGTGGAGGGGCAGCCATAGGCCATCGCCTCCATGATCAGCGCCGCCTCGAGCCGCCCCAGCCCGATCCCGCCGCTCTCCTCGGAGACGTAGATCGAGCCGAAGCCCAGCGCCGCCGCCTCGCGGATCGTGTCGCGCGGGAAGATATGCTTCTCGTCCCACTCCCCGGCATGGGGCGTGATCGCGTCGGCGGTGAAGTTGCGCGCCATCTCCTGGATCTGGCGCTGCTCGTCGGTGAGGTCGAACTGGCTCATGCGCGCGCTCTAGCGAACGCGGCGGGAATCGCAATCGGGAGGGTTCAGCCCAGAATCTTAAGCGAAGCCAGAATCGCGATCGTGGCGGCTGTCATACCCAGCATCCGCAGGGTGAGCCGAAGCTCGAGGTCCTTCAGCTCCTTCCGGAACTCGTTCATCTCTGCGCGAAGACTGGCGGACAGCTCCTTCATCTCTGCGCGGATGCCGAGATCCACTTCGCGCAGATCGGCCTTCGTGGTGATGGACTGAAGCACGATATCACCCATGGCGTCGGCGAGCGCCTCCGCCTGGGTGACGCTCATTCCCGCCGCTTCTAGCCGCTTTACGAAGGCATGGGTATCGAAAGCGACGCGAGCGTTCATCCGCCCATGATAAAGCGCCTCGCTTTACGGTCAATGCATATCAAATTTTATGCGAAATTCGTTGAATTTCACCCCATCGTCGGGATGACGAACGCATTCTCCCCGGTCACGCTCCCGTCCGGCCACCTCTGGGTCACGGTCTTGGTCTTGGTCCAGAAGCGGACGCCTTCCATGCCGTGCTGGTTGATGTCGCCGAAGCCCGAGCGCTTCCAGCCGCCGAAGCTGTGGTAGGCGACCGGGACCGGGATCGGCACGTTGATCCCGACCATCCCGACGTTGACCCGGGCGGCGAACTCGCGTGCGGCGTGGCCGTTGCGGGTGAAGATGGCGACCCCGTTGCCATATTGGTGCTCGGAAGGGAGGCGGAGCGCCTCCTCGAAGCTGTCGGCCCGGACCATCTGGAGGACGGGGCCGAAAATCTCCTCCTGGTAGGAGCGGAAGCTGGGTTTCACATGATCGAAGAAGGTCGGGCCGATGAAGAAGCCCTCCTCGTGGCCCTGGAGCGAGAAGCCGCGGCCGTCGACGACCAGCTCGCCGCCCTCGTCGGCGCACATCTGGATGTAATTCTCGATCCGCTCGCGGTGGGCGGCATTGACCACCGGCCCGTAATGGGCCTCGGAGTCGGTCGACACCCCGACCCGGAGCCCCTCGATCGCCGGGATCAGCTTTTCCCGCAGGTTCGCCGCGGTCTTGTCGCCGACCGGCACCACGACCGGAAGCGCCATGCAGCGCTCGCCGGCCGAGCCGAAGGCGGCTCCGGCGAGGTCGTTCACCACCATGTCGAGATCGGCGTCGGGCATGACGATGCCGTGATTCTTGGCGCCCCCGAAGGCCTGGACGCGCTTCCCGTTCGCGGTGCCGCGGCTGTAGATATATTGGGCGATGTCGGACGAGCCGACGAAGCTGATCGCCCTGACCTCCTCATGGTCGAGGATGGCGTCGACCATCTCCTTGTCGCCGTGGACGACCTGGAGGATCCCGTCGGGAAGCCCCGCCGCCTTCATCAGCTCGGCGAGCCGCACCGGCACCGACGGGTCGCGCTCCGAGGGCTTGAGGATGAAGGCGTTGCCGCAGGCGATGGCGACCCCGAACATCCACATCGGGATCATCGCCGGGAAGTTGAACGGCGTGATCCCGGCCACGAGGCCGAGCGGCTGGCGCATCGAATAGACGTCGATCCCGGGCCCGGCGCCCTGGGTATATTCGCCCTTCAGCGCATGCGGGATCCCGCAGGCGAACTCGATCACCTCGAGGCCGCGCTGGATGTCGCCTTTGGCGTCGGCGATCACCTTGCCGTGCTCGGAGGAAAGGAGGAGCGCGAGGTCCTCCATATTCTCCTCGACCAGCGCCTTGAAGTTGAACATCACCCGGGCCCGGCGCTGCGGGTTGGTCGCGGCCCAGGCCGGAAAGGCCTCGCGGGCGGCCGCGACCGCGGTCTCGAGGTCCGAGGCGGTGCCGAGGCGCACCTTCGCCTGGACGCCGCCGTTGTTCGGGTCGAACACGTCGCCCTGCCGCTCGTCCGACGCGAGCGCCGCGCCGCCGATGAAATGATCGATGTTCCGCATGTGGAGTCCTTGGACCGGGGATTTCGTGGGTTGCCAGCCCACTAGCCAAGGCGCCGCGCAAATGCCAGTGCACCCGTCATCCCGGCGAGGGTCCCATCAAAGTAGTACTTGATGGGGTCCCTAAAGCCGGGACCTCGGGGTGAAGCGCCGTGACCTCTCGTCCTGAGGTCCCGGCTTTCGCTGGGATGACGGAGGTGGAATGAAGCTTGGAAGTCTCAAAGGCGGCCGCGACGGGCGGCTGGTGGTCGTCAGCAACGATCTCGCCTGGTGCGCGGATGCGACCCACATCGCCCCGACCCTCCAGGCGGCGCTCGACGATTGGGACCGGCTCGCCCCCCAGCTCGAATTGCTCGCCATGGACCTCGAGCATGTCGTCATCCCCCGAGACCGCTTCCACGAGCGCGAGGCGCTTGCGCCGCTTCCGCGCGCCTATCAATGGGCCGACGGCTCGGCCTATGTGAACCACGTCGCCCTGGTGCGGCAGGCCCGGGCGGCGGAGATGCCGGCCAGCTTCTGGACCGACCCGCTCATGTACCAGGGCGGCTCCGACGAGATGCTTCCGCCTCGAAGCCCGATCCCGCTCCCCGACGAAGCCTGGGGCTGCGACTGCGAGGCGGAGGTCGTGGTGGTGACCGACGACGTCCCCCAGGGCATCACAGCCGAGGACGCGCTCGCCCACATCCTGCTCGTCGGCCTCGTCAACGACGTCAGCCTGCGCAACCTCATCCCCGGCGAGCTCGGCAAGGGCTTCGGCTTCCTCCAGTCCAAGCCCGCTTCGGCCCTCTCGCCCGTCTTCGTCACCCCGGAGTCGCTCGGCGACCGGTTCAAGGACGGCAAGCTACACGGCGCGCTCAGGGTGGACCTGAACGGCAAGCCCTTCGGCCGCGCCGATGCCGGGGTCGACATGACCTTCGACTTCGGAACCCTAATCGCCCACCTGGCGAAGACCCGGAACATCGGCGCCGGCTCGATCATCGGCTCGGGCACCGTCTCCAACCGCGATGAGGGCGGCGGCCCCGGCAAGCCGATCGACCAGGGCGGGCTCGGCTATTCCTGCATCGCCGAGGTCCGGACGGTTGAGACGATCCTCGAGGGCAAGCCGAAGACCGAATTCCTCAAGCGCGGCGACACGGTCCGCATCTGGATGGACGACGAGGCGGGCCATCCCATCTTCGGAGTGATCGAGCAGACGGTCTGCTAGTCCTCCCCATCGTAGATGGGGAGGGGGACCACACGAAGTGTGGTGGAGGGGTAGCTGGCGCCGACGTCGGCGGTTCTCGCGCGAGCCTCCTGGGCCTCGCCTTCTACCCCTCCACCAGGCTTCGCCTGGTCCCCCTCCCCATGCTCCGCATGGGGAGGATTTAGGTCAGATCACCGCCCCCACATTGTCGTCCGAATTCCGGTCGATGTAGAAATTGTACGGATCGATCCCCGCATGGCTCGGCTTCCGGTCCGTCACGAAGCGGAAGACCTGCTTGCCGCTCTTCACCGGCTGGCGCTGCATCGTCAGGACGTTCCTTCGATCGAACGTCCCGCTGCCGGGAGCCGCGGTGAACAGTCCGACCGCGATCCGGTCGGCGAAGGGGGCGGGAGTCTCCTTGCCCTGGCCGTCGGCATAGGCCTTCCGCGCCTCGACGGGCACGGCGACGTCCCATTTGCCGTCCGCCCGCCGCGTCGCCTTCGCCTCGCCGACCTTGAGGTCGTAGACGGTGATCCGCTCGAACAGGTCGGTGATCAGCGCCTGGTCCTCGGGCGACTTGGCCTCGCGGCGGAAGGCCTGGACCAGCTCGATCGAGCGCGGATAGGGCGCGCCCTTGAACTTGTACTTGTCGAGGACCGATCGGATGGCGCGGTTGACCGCCGCCTCGCCGAGCCGCTCCTGGAGCAGGTACATGACCAGCGAGCCCTTGTTGTAGTGGATGTACTGCTGATTCTCGACCCGCATCAGCGGAAGCTCCTCGACCAGCTCGCCGCCGCGCTGGCGCAAATAGGCGTCGAGCTCATATTTGAGGAACCGGCGGATCTTGTCGTCGCCGTAGCGGTGCTTCATCACCATCAGGGCCGAATATTGGGCGAGGGTTTCGGAAAGCATCGTTCCGCCCTGCATCTCGGCGCCGATCATCTGGTGGCCCCAATATTGGTGTCCGAGCTCGTGCGCGGTGACATAGGTGACGTAGTCGATCTTCTCCGGGTTCGAATTGTCGGCGACGAAGCCGATCGCCTCCGAATAAGGCATGGTGTTGGCGAAGGCCTGGGCGAAGGTCTGGTAGCTCGGGAATTCGATGATCCGCGCCTGGTCGAACTGATAGGGGCCGAAGGCGGTCTGGTAATAATCCATCGCCCCGGCGAGAGCGTCGAGCATCCGGTCGACGTTCCGGCCGTGCGTAGGGTGGTAGTAGACGGCGAGATCGACGCCGCGATGGTTGCGGTGCTTCTCGGCATAGCGGGCCGACTGGATCGAGAAGAAGGTGAGGATCGGGGCGTCGGAGACGAAGCGGGCCGTCCGGCGGCCCCCGGCGACGACGTCGGACACCTTCTTGCCCGGAGCGATCGGAATTTGGTCGGCCTCGGTGGAGACAATGATGTCCGCCGTCGACCAGCCGCCGCCGAAATAGCTCTTCCGGGTCGCCGAGAGGTCTTCCAGCTTGGCCGCCCGCTGCACGGCAGGGAGGCCGTATTTGCGCCGCTTCGAGCGGTCCTGGAGCATCCCTCCGCGGTCCATCCCGATCGCCGGAGCGATCTCCAGATTGTTGAGGAAGGTGCCGTTGCGGACCAACTTTATGTCGTGGCCGGAATTGCGGAAGCCCCGGCTCCAGCGGCGGGTCTGGAAGCTGAGGGTCCGGCTTTCGCCCGGCTTCATCGGCGCGTCGAGCGCGTAGATCCGGTAGCCATATTCCTTGTCGTCCATGCGCAGCCTGGCGCCGGGGAAGTCGAGCCGGAGCAGCTCGAGGTCGTTCGGCGGCATCCGCACATGGACGTCGCGGATCGGAGCGGAGGTCAGGTTCGAGATGACGTAGCGGCCGTTGATCACGGCCCGGGTCTCGCTGGGATAGAGGGCGACGTTCAGGGCCACCTTCGAGATGACCGGGTGCGGCAAGGCCTCGTTCCTGAGATATTTCTTCTCATATTCGGCCGAAAATTTGTCGCGGTCGCCGCTCGTCTCGAAGCTGTTGACGACGTTGGTGTTGTACCAGATGTAGCCGCCGGTCGCGACGAACAGGGTCAGGGCCAGCCCGGCGATGATGCCCGGGGCGCCGGCGAGTCGGCGCGGCGCCCGCCGGAGCCGGGGCCTGAGGCGGGTCTCGGTGCCGCGCCGCCAGAGCAGGTGGGAGGCGACCAGGAGAAGGATTGCGAAGGCGGCCCAGTAGAGCCTGAACAACCAGGCCCCGACGCCAAAGCCGCCGCCGCCGTTCATGTCGGACAGCGGGACATTGGGCGCATTGCCATATTGGTAGAGATTATGCTCGAAGCCCAGCGAGACGAGCGTGATGGTCGCGACGATATAGACGACCATCACCGCCCAGCCGACATATTTGTTCGGGCTGATCGACTGGACGAACACAGCGAGCACCGCGATCATCGTCGTTTCAACGCCCAGCGGCAGCAGGTACCAGAGGATATATTTGCCGAGCTCGATGTCGGTATGGCCCTTGGCGAGCTGGACCAGGATGGCGGCCGCCATGCCGAACAGCAGAGTGACGAAGAGGACGAGCGAGACCGCCAGGGTCTTGGGGACGACATAGGCCCAGTCGGGCAGCGGAGTCGCGTCGATGATCTCGTGCATTCGCCGGTCGCGCTCGCGCCAGACCAGCTCGCCCGAATAATAGATGGCGATGATGATCGTGAAGAGCACGAAGGAGCCGGTCAGCATCGGGATCACCCACCGGGTCACCGGCAGCGTCGGAGTGCCGAACATCTCGCCGGTGAACCACAGGTTGGCGACCGTGTTGATCATGCCGAGCGCGATCAGGACGAAGAAGGCCGGGCTCCTGACCACCTGCTTGATCTCGAACCGGGTCCGGGCCGCGAGCTGGGCCCAGGCCGCCGAGCCGCCGGCATCGGGAAGCGCGGCCGACGGGGCGGGCGGGGACGCAACGGGCGCCGGCGAGTCCTGCGCCGCTTCCAGCTTGCGGCGCTTCTTCGAGAGCGCCGGTTCGCCGAATCTGTAGCGGGCGATCGCGAAGGCGAGGAAGGCGGAGGCGATTCCAAGCCAGATCAGCCGGTTGACCAGGATCGCGCCTTCGAGCGGCGGGAGGCCGATGTTGCGCTCGGCGGTGGTCCAGTATTTGACCGCGTTGCCGAAGGCCGCGATCCCGAACGGCTCAACCAAAGCGAGCGTGTCGCGAAGCTCGGGCTTCGCCTCGCCTATTCCCGTCAGGATCAGCCAGCCGAGGAAGAAGATTACGACGGCGACATAAGTCCACATCATCGAGCGGGTCAGGGTCGCGGCGGTGAAGAAGATCGCTCCGGTGACGAGCAGGTTCGGCACCCCGAAGACGGCTATTCCGTAGAAATAATAGGAAAGGCGGTTGGGCCCCAGGGTCTCCGAGTCCACCCAGGGCATGATCGAGCCGAACCACAGGCCCAGCGCGATGAACAGATAGGCTAGGGTCGCGGCGGCGACCGCTCCGGCGAAGCGCCCGCCGAGATATTGGAGCCGGGTGATCGGGGTCGACCGGATGATCGGCCCGAAGCCGGTCTCGTCGTCGCGGACGACGATGTTGGCGACGAATGCGGTGGTGACGAACATGAAGAACAGGCTGAAGGTGGCCTGCAGCTGGGTCAGCTGGATCGGGCTGTTGCGGTGGAGGTTGCCGCGCCCGCCGCCGCTGACCGCTTCGGAGGCCATGGCTCCGAAGCAGAGCAGGAAGAACAAGGCCGCGGCCACCCAGAAGACCGGGTTCTTGAGCTGGTAGCGAAGCTCGAATCGAGCGATCTTGAGGAACATGCTGCCCAACTCCTCAGGCGGCGCGGCGGGACTGGGCGAGGGTCGAGAAATAGACGTCCTCGAGCCCCCCTTCGACCGAAGCGAAGCCGTCGCCCGGATCGGAGTCGGAAAGGACGTGGATGACGGTGCGGCCGGCGAACAGACGGGTCGAGATCAGCTCGTATTTCTCGCGGTAGGTCTCGAGCTCGCCGCGCTCGACCACCTTCATCCAGATCCGGCCCCGGGTCGACCGGATGAGCTCCAGCGGGGCCCCTTCGAGCTGGATGCGGCCGCCGGCGAGCACCGCCATGCGCGGACAGAGGTCCGACACGTCCTCGACGATGTGGGTCGACAGGATCACGACCACATTCTCGCCTATCTCGGCGAGGAGGTTGAGGAAGCGGTTGCGCTCCTCGGGGTCGAGGCCGGCGGTGGGCTCGTCGACGATGATCAGCTCCGGGTTGCCGATCAGCGCCTGCGCGATCCCGAAGCGCTGCCGCATTCCGCCCGAAAAGCCGGCCAGGGCCTTCTTGCGGACGGCCCAGAGGTTCGTCTGGTGGAGCAGCGCCTCGACCGTCGTCCTGCGCTGACCGGCCGAGGCGATTCCCTTCAGCACGGCCATATGGTCGAGCATCTCGTAGGCCGAGACCCGCGGATAGACCCCGAAATCCTGCGGCAGATAGCCGAGCGTTTTCCTCAATTTCTCGGGCTCGGCGATGACGTCCAGGTCGCCGAAGCGGATGCTTCCCTCGGTCGGGGTCTGGAGGGTCGCGACGTTGCGCATCAGGGTCGATTTGCCGGCGCCGTTCGGCCCCAGAAGCCCGTACATCCCGCGCGGAACCGACAAGGTGACATGGTCGAGCGCCCGGGTGCCGTTCGGATAGACGTGGCTGACGTCGGCAAGTTCTAGCATTTGAAGGAGTTCCCCGACCCGGTGTTCGGGCCCGGGTCTGCCAGAGCGTTTTAGAGGTGTAAAGCACTCCCGCTTACCCCCGCTTGCGAATCCCGGGCGAGAGGTTCAGGGGCCAAGGTCATGAAAAAGCTAGCCCTGCTCCTCCCCGCACTTCTTCTCGCCGTCCCCGCCGCCGCCGCCACTCCGCAGGAGATCGCCGACTCGGTCAGCCAGGAGCGGCTCCGAGCCATCGTCGAGAAGCTGGTCGGCTTCGGGACCCGCCATACCCTTTCGTCGCAGACCGATCCGAAGCGCGGCATCGGGGCCTCGCTCAAATGGACCGAAGCGGAGTTCGGCCGATATTCGCGGGCGTGCCGGGGCTGCCTCCAGGTCGTCACCCCGTCCGACGTCGTCACCGGCCGCCGGGTGCCGACCCCGACCAAGGTTACCAACGTCTTCGCCATCCAGCGCGGAACCGTCGATCCCGGAAGGGTCGTGATCATCTCCGGCCATATCGACAGCCGGGTGACCGATCCGATGAACGCGACGGCGGACGCGCCCGGGGCGAACGACGACGGCTCAGGCACCGCGGCCGTGATCGAGGCGGCGCGGGTCCTCTCCAGGCACAAATTCCCCCACACGATCGTCTATGCGGCGCTCTCCGGCGAGGAGCAGGGCCTGCTCGGCGGCAAGATCATGGCCGATTACGCCAGGGCCCAGGGCTGGGAAGTGATCGCCAACCTCAACAACGACATCATCGGCAACAGCTGCGGGTCGGACGGCGTGTGCGACGACGCCCATGTCCGGGTCTTTTCGGAGGGGCTGCGCTGGCAGGGGCACGAGGATCTCGCCGCCCGGATCCGAAGCCTCGGCGGCGAGAATGACTCGCCCTCGCGCAACATCTCGCGCTGGCTCGACGGTTTCGCCGACGATCTCGGCCTCGGACTCGAAGTCCGCCAGATCTGGCGCAACGACCGCTTCGGCCGCGGCGGCGACCATACCGAGATGCTCAACGCCGGCTTCCCGGCGGTGCGGATCACCGTCGCCATCGAGAATTACAACTGGCAGCACCAGGATCTGAGGGTCGAGAACGGGATCCAATATGGCGACACGATCGACAAGATGGACTTCCCCTATTTGACCAAGGTGGTGAAGCTGAACGTGGCGGCTCTGGCGGCTCTGGCCAGCGCTCCGCAGCCGCCGGAGCCTGAGATCCAGGGCGCGGTCTCCACCGACACGACCTTGTCGTGGAACGAGGTCAAGGGCGCGTCCGCCTATGTCGTGCGCTGGCGGCGAACCGACGCAGCGAATTGGCAGCACGGCCTTCGTCTTCTGGACGCAGGCTGCGCGATCATCCCCTATGGAGTGAAGGGCAGGGCGGCGCCGGTGCGGCCGAACCGTTGCGGGTATACGTTGAAAGGCGTTCGAGTCGACGATTTCGTCTTCGGCGTCTCGTCGGTCTCGGCAGACGGCTATGAGAGCCCGGTCGCCGCCGCCGTCCCGGGCGGCGCATTCCGGCCCTATACGCCGCCTCCGCCGGCGCAGCCGTGATTCATCCGTCATGCCGGACTTGATCCGGCATCCATGAACACGGAAGGGGCATCTCTCGCAAGCGGTGTTCATGGACCCCGGATCAAGTCCGGGGTGACGGGGTTGGAACTTAGATGGCTAAAAAACCCACCCGCGCCGGCCTTCCAAGCCGTCAGCAGATCCTCGATTTCATCGCGTCCAGCGACTCGCCAGCGGGTAAAAGGGAAATCGCCCGAGCCTTCGGCCTGTCCGGGCACGACAAGATCGCCCTGAAGGCCCTGCTCCACGACATGGCCGACGAGGGGCTGATCGACGCCTCGCCCGGCCGTGCCTTCCACCAGGCCGGCGGGGTGCCCAAGGTGACGGTGCTGAGGATCGTCGACGTGGACGAAAGCGGCCAAGCCTGGGCGGTCCCCGAAAGGTGGGAAGCGGACATCCCCGAGCCTCGGCTCCGGGTGCTTGAGCGCAAGGGCAGGGGTTCGGCCCTCGGAGTGGGCGACCGGCTGCTCGCCAGGACCGAGCAGCGTGGCAACGGCTACGCCGCCCATCCGATGAAGAAATTGCTGAAGGGCAGCGAGCTCGTCCTCGGAGTCGTCCATCGGGAGGCGCAGGGTTTCTGGCTTCGGCCGGTGGAGAAGAAGGAGCGGCGCGAGCTGCCCATCTCCGACATCGCCGACGCCCGGCCCGGCGACCTCGTCCTCGCCGAGAAGGTGGGACGGCCGCCGCGGCTGACCGCCCGGGTCTCGGAGATACTCGGCGATCCCTTCGCGCCTCGAAGCTTCAGCCTGATCGCCATCCACAAGCACGGCATTCCCCACGAATTCCCCGAGCAGGTCCTCCTCGAGGCGGAGCGGGTGGCCGAGCAGGATCTCGGCAAGCGGGAGGATCTGACCCACATCCCGATCGTCGCCATCGACCCCGCCGACGCGCGCGACCATGACGACGCGGTCTGGGCCGCACCCGACGACGATCCGGCCAATGCGGGCGGCTGGCGGGCGATCGTCGCAATCGCCGACGTCAGCTTCTACGTCCGCTCCGGCTCCGCCCTCGACAAGGAGGCGAGGAAGCGCGGCAACAGCGTCTATTTCCCGGACCGGGTCGTGCCGATGCTCCCCGAGACTCTGAGCGCCGACATCTGCTCCCTGAAGGAAGGCGAGGACCGCGCCGCCCTCGTCTGCCACCTTCAGGTATCCAGGGAGGGTCAGCTCAGGAGCTGGCGCTTCACCCGGGCCCGGGTCCGGATCGCCGCCAACATCGCCTATGAGGACGCCCAGGCGGCGATCGACGCCGCCGAGCAAGTCCTCCCCGAGCTTGCTCGGGGAGGGGGACCGCCAGCGCAGGTGGTGGTGGAGCGGGATTCCCGCAAGCGATGTCGCCCGCGGGAAGCCGGCCCGCGGCTGGTCTACCGACCCCGCCGGAGGAGGATCTTGGCGCGATCCTCCAATCCCTCTGGTCGTGCTGGCGGGCGCTTTACGCCGCGCGCGAGAAAAGGGCGCCGCTCGATCTCGACCTGCCCGAGCGTCGGGTGGAGCTCGACGAAAAGGGGCGGATCACCTCGGTCGCCCCGCGCGAGCGGCTCGACGCGCACAAGCTGATC
>DASVVM010000137.1:0-48749 GCA_036386555.1 Allosphingosinicella sp. | reverse complement strand
GCGGAAGGTGAAGTCCTCGCCCAACCGAAGCCTGGCGCCGTCGAACGTCATCACCTCGCCCGAGGCGACATTCTCGTTCACCGTCGTCACGTGGTAGCTGTAGCTGCCGGTGCCCGGATCGCCGCGGCGCGTGTCGTTGCCGGGCGTGAGGACGAAGGATTCGACGTTGACGATCTCGGTGCCCAGCGTCAGCGGGCTGGCGATCTTGTAATCGCCCTGGATCGTGATCTGGTCGCGCCCCTCGCGGCCGTCGACCTTGTCGTGCGACGTCAGCGCCCCGCGGAAGACGAAAAGGTCGTTGGATTCGTAGCCGATGACAAAGTCGATGCCGCCCTGATGGAGCAGGAAGATGTCCATTTGAGGCGTGCCGTGGAGGACGTTGTCCCCGCTGTCGCCGTTGATGAAGCCGTCGTCGGCGAGAGTGATGGCGACGTTCTCGGTGTCGATGACGGTGCCGTCGTCGATCTTGACTCCGAGCGTGTCCGAGCCCTGGTAATTCAAATTGCCCCGATAGATGAGCCCCTCGAGCGCCGCGTTGATGTGGGCCGCGGAACCGGTCAGCACCACCGTGCCGGTGCCGTCGCCCGTGACCGTGGTGAGACCGGTCGTCTGGAACAGCTTCAAGGTGCCGCTGGTCACCGTCAGGGTGGCCGTCAGCGACGCGTTGTCGGGATCGGTCACCGTGATCGCGTTGCCGCTGGTGGACTTGAACACCAGGTCGGTGTCCTCGGTGCCGCTCACCGTCGTGTCGGCGGCGGTGACGGTCGGCGCGTCGTTGACCGGCGTTATGTTGACCGTGATCAGCTCGGAGTCGAAGTTCGTGCCGTTGCCCTGGCCGCCGCCGGGAGCGCCGTCGACGAAGGTGGCGACGATCTGCACCAGATTCGGCGGATTGTCGCCGGTATAGGTGTAGCGGATCGACTGCATGACCTCGTCGGCGAGGGCCGAGGTCGCGGGGGTCTGTGCGCTCGTGAAGTTGATCTGCAACTGGTTGCTGGCCGTCGAGAAGGTGGCGAAGATCGAGCCCCCGGCCTTCAGCGTCGAGCCGTCGACCGTGAAGCCCGCGCCCGGGGCCGGGTCGATCGAGAAGAGGTCGTTGGCGTTGTTGGCGACGTCCCCTGAGACGATGAGCGTCGAGCCGGCATAATCCCCGTTGTTGAAGTTCTTCGCGTCGAGATCCGCGTCGCTGACCGTGATGCCGGTGAGAAGCGCGGACGCGGTCTGCTCCGTCCCGGTGACCGGGCCGGCGGCGGTGATGTCCGGCGTGTCGTTCACGGCCGAGACGTTGATCGTCAGCGTATTGGCGACCGGATCGGTGCTGTTCGCCTGACCGGCGCTGTCGGTGACCTGGAAGTCGATCGTCGCCAGCGCGTTGCCGTTCGCGTTTGCGGCCGCCTTGTACAGGAGCTTGCCGGCCGCGAGATCCGCCGCGGTATAGGTTTGGGGCAAGCTCGGGATCGCGACCGGGTCGCCGCTTCCGGCCGAACCGTCGGCGTCGTAATAGAGGCTTCCCGAGCCGGTGAAGGCGGTGATCGTCACCGCCGACAGACTGTCCCCGGTGTCGGGATCGGTGAAGCCGAAGGTGGAAACGGACAGTATCTTGAACGTATCCTCCGAGGCGGGGGTAGCGGCGGTCGTTCCGTTCGGCGAGTCGTTCTGCTCGGTGATCGTGATCACGGTTTTCGCGATCGCGCTGTCGCTGGTCCCGTCGTTCACCTTCCAGTTGACCACGCGGCTGGTGCCCGGCGCATTGCTGGTCGACTCGAAGCCGACCTGCCGCAAAATCGCCTGGTAGTTGGCGAGCGTCGACGAGCCGGTCAGGGTGAGGATTCCGGTGGCCCCGTTGTAGCTCCACGAGATTCCGGTCGGCACGTCGGTGCCGAAGGTGGCCACGCCCACCGTCAGCACGTCGGCGCTGGTCTTGAAGCCGGTGCCCACGGACACCGTCGCGCTCTCGATATGGGTGTCGTCAGCGTCGCTGACCGTGAGTATCGTGGAAAGAACGGTGGGGCCCGCATTCTCGGTGTAGGCAGCGGTGTTGTCGATGGCCGGATCGCCGGCGTTGAGGTCGATGACCGGGGCGGCGGCGGTCGCCGTGATGGTGATGGTGAAGCTGCCGGGCGTCGTATCGGTGTTGGCGCCGCCGCCGTCGTCATAGACCGCATAATTGAAGCTCACGCTGCCCGGGCCGGCGGCGGGATCCGGCACGAAGGTGAGCGCTCCGCCGAGCTGGGCCAGCGGGATGGTCGCCGGCGCGGTGATGTCGACAGTGTTGAGCTGAAGCTTGCCGGTCGCCGGCAGGCTGCTGATGACGATGCCGGCGAAAGCGTTGCCGTCGGAATCGGTGAAGCCGGTGCTGAAATCGGTCGCGTCGAAGACGAGCGTCGTGCTGTCGTTCGTGGTGTCGCCGTTGCCGGGGCCGCCTTCGGGCGCGTCATTGACGTCGGTGACGTTGACGACGGTGCCGATGACGAGGGTATCCGCGCCGAGGCCGCCGTCGTTGCCGGCGCCGTCGACGAGGGTGATCGAGACGGCGCGGGCGTCGTTCGACGGATTGACCAGGTCGGTGTTGTTGTACTGGAGCGCCTGGAGCAGGTCGTCGACATTGGCCGGGGTGGCGCTCGAGTTGAAGGTGATTGTCAGCGCCGTGCCGCCGGTGCCGCCCGCATAGGTGCCGATCGTCGTTCCGCCGACCTTGACCGTGTTGCCCGTATCGAGGGTGACCGTGGCGGTGGTGCCGATCGACAGCACGTCGTCGGCCGTGTCGGCGCCGGCGCCGATCGACACGGTGAGCGTTCCGCCCGCGAAATTGGCGTTGTTGTCGCTCAGGGTGGCGGCGGTGCCCACGTCGAGCTTCACCGGAGCGGCCCCTTCGACATATGAAGCGATGTCGCCGGCCAGATTGGTCGAGGTCGGCGCCGCGTTCGGCGTGATGAAGCCGAAATCGAGGCTGAGGTTGGTGTCGGCGTCTGCGTCCCCGTCGACATCGGGCGTGCCGTCCGGCTCGCTGCCGTAGGCGAGCGTGATCGTCTGCGAGGCGATTCCGCTGCCGAGCCCGGCGACACCGGCGATTCCGTTGTCGTCATTGTCGACATTGTTGTCGGGATCGGCGCCGCCGGCGACCGAAACCTTGCCGTTGAGCGGCTGTCCCGAATTGAAGCTGGAGGCATTGACCACGACGATATAATCGCCCGGCGCGAGGCCGGCGAAGCTGTAGAGGCCCCCGGCCAGAGTCAGCTGCGAAACGCCCACCTGGGCGTCGCCCGAATCCCAGCCGCCGCTGTTGTTGCTGTCGGCATAGAGACTGACCGAGACGCCCTGGATGCCGCTGTCGCCGGCGTCGAAGACGCCGTTCTTGTTGATGTCGTTGTAGACGAGGTTGCCGAGCGTCAGCGAATCGATGGCGCCGCTTTCCAGATTGGAGGTTTGCGCAGGGATCTGGTTGCTGTGGACCGTCGACTGGCCGGTCCAGGAGCCGGCCAGACCGTCCTCGGCCGGAGCGTTGATGACGTGGCGGAATTCGACGGTAACAGTCTGTCCCGCCGGGATCGTTCCGAGGCTGACCGGCGCGAAGGCGAAGCCGCCGGCGACCGGGCCGCCGGCGGCGCCGGCGAGGTCGTCCGAGCCCGGCAGCCGGCGCTCGCCGGCGCCGATCGTTCCGAACATGAGCTCGTCGCCAAGGCCCGGCGCGGCGAGATCGGAAAGGCCGATCTGGTGGCCGAGCTCGTGAGTGAGGACGGTGAGGAGGTCGATCCGGGTTCCGGCCAGGCCGAGCGGGTCGACCGCGGCGAGCCTGGTGCCCGATCCGGCATATTCGCTGTCGTCGCCTGGAGTCGAATCGATGAACCAGCGCCAGCCGGCCGCGTCGCTGTCGAGCGTGATCGTGCCCGCGTCGCTCGCGCCGAGCGTCAGCCCGGCGAGATCGGCGACGTTGACGTCGACCGCGCGCATCGCCGCGACCTGCGCTTCGGTGGCCCCGGCCTCGATCCAGCGCTGGATCGCCGCCTCGACGAGGAGGCCGAGCTCGGTCTGGCTGAGAATTCCGTCGTCGATCACCACCGGCCCGGCAGGCACCGGATCCGCGGGCGGGGTCTCGCCGCCGCCCTCGCCCGTCCCGGGCGTGGGGGCGGGGCCGGCGTCGGCCGGCGCCTCCTCTTCGGCGGCAAGCTCGTAGAGCTGCTGCGGCAGCGGCGCGAACTCGGAGGCCGAGATCGGCTGGGTCGGAGTCCCGCCGCCTTCCCACGTGTTGGAGCCGCCGAGACTCGATCCCACCACGCCGCCGGCCGAGAAAGTGTTGCGGCCGAAGAGATAGGCTTCCACCTGGGCCTCGCTGGTCGCCCCGCCCACATAGCCGGTGATCAGGAAGCGGTTGTTCGTGATGGTGTTGAGGATCCGGATCTCGTCGCGGTCGACCATGTCGGGCGAGCTCACGCCCCAGTCGTCGGAGAAGATGTTGGCGCGCGCGCCCGCCCCGCCGATGTCGGCGTGGAGGATGACGTAGTCCGAGATCGGCGCGCTCGAGGCGCCGGATTCGAGCAGGATCGCCTGGCCGGTCGAATTCAGCGACTGGCGGAAGGTGTTGCCGATGATGGTCACGTTGAGCCGGATCGGGTCGGCCGCGGTGCCGCCGTCGCGGCCGATCACGTGAAGGCCGCGGCCGGAGACGTTCTGGACCGTGTTGCCCATGATCAGGACGTTGAGAGTGCCGCCGTCCGGCGTCGGGTCGGTCGACTTGTCGCCGTTGGCGACGATCCGGATCGCATCCTTGTTCGAGCCGACGGGGGTGCCCGAGCCGGCGACTCCGTCCTTGCCGATGATGTTGTTGTTGATCGTCGCTCCGAACGTGCCGGTGCCGCCGATATTGACGATGATCGGCGAGTCGACCGAGCCGCTGATTTCGTTGTTCGAGATGTTGGCGCTGCCGGTGCCGCTCCAGCCGACTCCGGTCTGGATGGTGATGCCCTGGCCCTGGGCGCTGGGCGCTCCGCCGGTCAGGATGTTCTTGCCGTTGTTTCCGAACAGCACGTTGAGGTTGGCGCTATTGTCCGCGGTGGCGTTGAAATGGTCGCCGACATTGGCTGAGAGGTCGGAATTCTTGACCTCGATGTTGACGGTCGCGGTGCCGAAATTCTGGGTGACGATGCCGTCGTTGCCGGATCCGGTCACGTCGACATTGTTCATGACGAGATTGACGGTCCCGCTCTTGTTGAACAAGGCGAAGCCGTTCTCGAAGCCGTCCTGGATCTGCACGTTGGTGAGGGTCGCGGTGCCGGTGAGGCCGGTGGTGCCGTTGGAAACGCCGAACGAGACGCTGCCTTCGTCGAGCGCGTTGCTGGTGCCGTTCTTGCTCACTGCGCTGATGTTCGACTGGATGACCGAGTTGCTCATCGCGAAGCCGTTCACGTCGAGGCCGCGAATGCCGAAATTGGTGAAGTCGTTAAGCTGCATCCAGGCGAGCTGAACGTCGGCGGTATTGTTGAGGTAGATGCCGATGCCCTGGCTGGTAAGGCCGTCATTGCCGGTCTTGCTGGCGATCGTTCCGCCGGTCCCGGCCCCGCCGTTGCCGGTGACGTGGAGGCCGCCGAGGCTGCCGGTCGTGTCGACGATGATCCCGGTGGCGGTGCCGCCGCTGGAGGAGATGCTTCGGAAGGTGACGTCGGCCGCGGCGATGTTGGTGTTGGTGATGTTGAGGGCGGTGCCCTGGCCCGAGTTGATCGTGTTGGTGCCGGTGACCGAGATCGTGCCGCCGCTGCCGGCGCCGCTCGCCCCGGTCGCAAGGAAGCCGGTGCTGTTGCTGCCGCTCGTGTCGAGCGACAGGCCGCCGGTGAACTCGAACGTCGTGCCCTGGTTGTTCGTCAGGCTGACTCCGTCGCCCGAACCGCTCGCGGTGACCTGGCCGTCGAACGAGATGGTGCCGCCTGTATGGCCCGCGACGCTGACGGCGAGACCGTTGCTGGTCCCGGTCTTCGCGATCGTTCCGTTATAGTCGATATTGGCGGTGCCGGTGGTGACATTGAAGGCCACGCCGGTCGGATTGGTGATCGAGCTGTTCGAGCTGAAGGTGAAGGTGCCGTCGGAGCCCGTGTCGATGTCGATGCCGGCATCGCCGCCGTTGAGCGTATTGGTCCCGTTGAAATTGTAGGTGCCGTCGGCATTGCTGAACTGCAGGCCGGTGCCGTTGGTCGCGTTGATGCTGGCCGCGGGCTGAAAGGTTAAGGTGCCGCCCGAATGGTTGGTCACGTCGACGGCGGCGAAGTTGCTGGCCTGAGTGACGTCCACGTCGACGCTGACGGTCGCCGAGCTGTCGCTGATCACCAGCGCCGAGCCGCCGGGATTGTTGATCGTGAAGGTGCCGCCGAAGACGAAGCTGCCGGCAGAACCCTGCGTGCCGTTGCCGGACGTGTTGCTGAGGATGTCGATGCCGGCATCGCCGCCGTTCAGCGTCGTCGTGCCGCTGATCGTGTAGGAGCCGTCGGCATTCTCGAAATTGAGGCCGGTGCCGCTGGTCGCCGACTTGGTTCCGGTCAGCGAGATCGTGCCCGTGTGGCCGGCCGTGCCGCCGTCGACGCTGAGCAGCGCGGCGGTCCCGGTGTAATTGATGGCGCCTCCGAAGCTGAGGCCCGTGTTCAGCGCGGCGCCGCCGGAGTTGACGATGACGACCGCGTTGCCGGTAGCGCCGCTGAGCGTGCCCGTGGCGCCGAGCGCGACTGTCCCGGCAACGTCGCTGAGATTGATGTTGTTGGTGCCGCCGGACGATGTCGTGCTCGCGAAACCGGTGCCTGCGAAGGTGCCGCCGACGAGGCTGAGGGCGATGCCGCCGGCGTTCAGCACCACGTCGTCGGTGACGGTGAGGGTGCCGAAATTCAATCCGCTGATTCCAGCGCCGCCGCCCGGGCCGGTGAGGTTGATACCGGCAATGGTGTTTCCGGTGCCGAGCGTTACGGCGAAGGCGCCGCTCCCGGTGAGGCTGGAGTTCGTGCCGGAGTCGGCCGCGAGCGTTGAGCCGTTGACGATAAGATCGTCGCCCGTGCCGATCAGCTGCTGGCCGCCCTCCAGCGTGATCGAGCCCGAAACGCTGTTCTCGACGTAAATATATTCGCCGGCGGCATCGAGATCATCGTTCGTGGTGCCGTCGCCGGTGACCCCGTTGACCTTGGTCATCGTCTGGAACGGATTGGCGGAAGTGCCGTCGCCGGTCGAGTCGCTGCCGTTGGTCCCGTCTATATACCAGACCCGGTGCGCCGGGCTGCCGGCGGCGCCCTGCAGAGCGAAGGTGATCGTCACCGTTCCGGTGCTGGTGAGGTCGTCGTAGGTGCCGTACTGGCCGTCGAGCCCCTTGTCGCGGATCTTGTAGCTGAAGCTGTCGGTGGTGAGAGTCGTGTCGGTGCCGTCGTTCACATAGTTGAACGTGCCGTCGGCGAAGATGTTGAACTTGCCGCCGTTGGCGCTGACGCCGCTGGTGACCACGTCGATCTTGAAGCCCTGGACCTGGTCCGCGGCGATCGGACCCAGGCCGACGCCCCCGGCGACGTCGCCGGCGTCGTTCGTGAGCAGGTTGCCGACGAAGAGCGTGGACTCGCCGCCGTTGATGGTGTTCGTGCTGGCGGTGCCGACGCGCAGCACGGTGTTGCCGACCGCGGTGAAGCTGTCGTTGAAGGCGATCGGCGAGATGTTGAGAGTGCCCACGACAATCGAGGAGCCGGCGAAATTGTCGCCGATCGTGACTCCGGTCGCATTCTGGTCGCCGCTGTTGGTGATCGTGATCCGGGTGTAGAGCGTGTCGCCCGGATCGAAGACTCCGGCCTCGTCCTGGTCGTAGGCGACCTCGCCGGGGTCCATGACCCCGTCGCCGTCGAGATCGATGAAAGCCAGCTCGCCCGAATCCTGAATGTTGTCGCCGTCGATGTCGTGAAACAGCGAAGTCTTGCGCGTGATCGTAAAGCTGACGGCCATTTTAACCCCCCCATGGGTTAGATGGCGGGTGGCGCGCTCCGTACGCGCGCTCAAGACCCCGCCCAAGTCGCGAGCTTGCCACGATTATTTGCCGCATGCCAGCGGAATCGGTCCGGGACCGCGCCCGTTCGGCGCGGCACTTTGAGGTCGCAAGAGGCGGGATATGGAAACGGGGCCGAACGGCCCCGTTTCCTTGAACTGCTTTAGGACATGCTCACCCGCGCGGCGGATAAACGCCCTGCATGGCGATGCAGAAATTGAGCGTCAGATAGGGCATCATATTGTTGTGCGGCTGGCTGCCCCCCGCCACGCCGATCGACTGGGGCGCCATCTGCACGATCGAAGCGGCGGCGTTGTACCCGTTTCCGTTCCCGGAAAAGGCGAACACCCGGGTCGGGCCGCCGACCTGGAGGTTGCCCGCATCCTGCGGATCGGCCGCTCCGACCAGGTGGCTGTGCGCGGGCATCTCGGACTCGATCAGCGTCACTGCCTCGGTGCCCCCCACCTCGCCTATGTCGTGGAGCGAGAGGCCCTGGCCCTGGCCGGCGTGCATGCAGGCATTATTCTTCATGTTGGGCAATGCGAAGGTCGATTTGCCGTCGCCGCCGTACATCGTCCCGAGCAGCGAGAACAGGGCGGTGTTCTGCGAGATCGGCATCAGCTGCCCGTCGCAGAACGCCCAGCCCTTGGGGGCGAAATTGAAGCCGAAGATGCGGACCTCGGCGACGAAGGGGTCGGCCATTTCGGGCTCTCCTAGGATTGAGTCGGGAAAATGCCGTACAGCGAGAGGATGTAGCTCATGCAAAGATAAGGCTGGAAATTGGTGTGGGGCTGGCTGCCGCCTCGCGGCGTGAGAGCCTGCGCGTTGAAGTTCGTGCCCTGGTTGGGATTGCTTTCCCGGTAGAGGTCCATCGAGGGCGAGTTGCCGGGCATGCTTCCGGCCGGGGCGTTCTGGGTCGCCGAGGCCGTCGAAACGAGGAGCGGGTGGCTGTGGGCCGGCATCTGCTGGATCGTCAGAGTGACTTCCTCGACTCCGGCGGCCTCGCCGATCGTGTAGGTCGTCCCTGAAGACCCCTTGCCCTGGTGGACCGGCAGCCGCCCGCGCAGGTCGGGAAGCGCGAACGTTTCCTGGCCGTCGCCGCCATAGGTGGTGCCGATCACGGCGAACAAGGTATCGTATTCGGAGATCGGGAGGAGTTGCCCTTCGCAGAACATCCAGCCCATGGGCGCGAAGCTGCCCGCGAAGATCCTGATTTCACCGATATAAGGCTGCGCCATCAGTCGGCTCCCTCAATTCTGTGATGGGAAGATGCCCTGGAGGGCGATGCAATAGTTGAGGACCAGATAGGGCTGCCGGTTCTCGTGAGGCTGGGAGCCGCCGGTCGAGCTGATCGTCGCGGGGTTTAGGTTCGTCAAATTGGCCGGAGCCGTATAGAGATTGTTGTTCGATGCGAGCACGTTGTTGGTCGGATTGGGCGTATTTCCAGGCGTCGAATTGGCCTGGAAGAAGTGGATGTGCTGGGGCATCTGGGCCTGGGTCACCGTGACGGTTTCCGTACCGGCCTTCTCGCCGAGCGTATGGCTTCCGCGGAAGTGGATCGGCACCCGCCCGCGCAGGTCAGGCAGCCCGAAATTGACCCGGCCGTCGCCCCCGTACGTCGTCCCGAGCAGCGAGAATAAGGCCTGGTTCTGGTTGATCGGCATGAGCTGGCCGTTGCACATCGCCCAGCCCTTCGGCGCGAAAGCGAACGACATGAGCCGCAACTCCGCGAGGAACGGTTCCGACATCGATGATCCCCCCCTGTTGATCCATGTCTGGCAGTAAAATTACGGGTGCGCAATGGCCTCATTTCGCCAAGCGGGATTATTTCGTACCGGAACGGTTCACTCCCGGAAGGCGGTCTCGCTGAGCTTGGTGATCGGGCTCAGGATGTAGTTGAGGATCGTGCGCTTGTCGCCGAGCAGGCTGACGTCGGCGACCATGCCGGTGCCGATCGGCATCCGCCGGCCGTTCTTCTCGAGGGCGTTCTTGGTCGTCCGGACCTGCACCGTGTAGAAGCTCTCCCCGGTCTTCTCGTTGATCGTCGCATCGGGCGAGATGGCGGTGACGACTCCGTCCAGCGAGCCGTAGATCGAGGGATCGTAGGCGGTGATGCTGACCTTGGCCTTCTGGCCCATCCGCACCCAGGCGATGTCCTGGGGACGGACCTGGGTCTCGACCAGCAGGGTCTCCTCGGAGGGAACGATCTCGACCAGCGGCGCCCCCGGCCCGACCGACCCGCCGACGGTGGTGACGAGGACGCGGTTGACCCGTCCCGGCAGCGGCGCCCGGACGACGGTGCGCGCCTCCCGCTCGGCCAGGGCCGGCAGGGTCGCGCGCCGCGCCGAATATTCGGCCTGGGCGGTGGCGAGCTCGTTGGCGGCGACCGAGCGCCAGTCCTGGCGCTGCTGGTTGAGCGCGGACTGGGCCTCGGCGACGGCCGAACGGGCGCGGGAGATCGCCGCGGCCGCCGCGGCCGCCTCGCTCACCGCCACGTCATAGGCGCTCTGGGCCTGCATCAGCGACAGCCGCGGCTCGATCCCGCGCTCCACCATCGGCCGGATCAGGTTCAGCTCCTGGCGGCGGGCGTCCCTCGCCGAGACCCGGGCGTCATAATTGGCCTGCGCCTCCTGGACGGCGCGGCTGGCCTGGGCGACCCGTGCCTGGCCGGCATTTATCACGCTTCCAAGCTCCTGCATCCGGGAGGCGTGGAGCGAGCGCTCGATCATCATCTGGCTCGCCGCCGCCTGGTCGGCCGGCGCCGGATAGGAGGGCTCGCGGCCGGCCACTTCCGCCGACAGGCGGGCGATTTTCATCCCCAGGGCATTGGCCGAGGCCTCGCCGCTTCCGAGCTCCGCGCCGGTGGCGGTCCGGTCGAGCCGGATCAGCTCCTGGCCGGCCTTCACCTGCTGGCCGGTCCTCACGTTGATCGCCTCGACCACCCCGCCCTCGAGATTGGAGACGACCTGGAGCTGCGAGGTCGCGATCACCCGGCCCTGGCCGCGCACCGTCCGGTCGAGCTCGGTCATCGCCGCCCAGATGACGAATATGACGAAGAAGCCGACCACCACCCAGAGCAGCACGTTCGACGCCGTCCGGGGTTTGATCCGGTCGGTCAGATCCTCGATGTGGGTGTGCTCGTTCATGGCTCAGGCGGCCTTGGTCGGCGGCGTCTGCTGCCGCGTGATCTGCTTCAGCACCTCGTCGCGCGGCCCGTCCAGGGCGACCCTGCCGCGCTCGATCAGCATGATCCGGCTCACCAGGGCGAGCAGCGGCGGCCGGTGGGTGATGAGGACGAGGGTGCGGTCCTTCAATTCGTCGCGAAGGCGCTGGATGAGCGCGGTCTCGGTCTGGGCGTCCATCGCGCTGGTCGGCTCGTCGAAGACCAGCACCGGCGGCCGGCCGGCGAGCGCCCGGGCCAGCGCGATCGACTGGCGCTGCCCCCCGGACAGCCCCTCGCCGCGGTCGGCGAGCCTCAGGTCGTAGCCGTTGGCGATCGCGCCCATGAACTGGTGGGTTCCGGAAAGCTCGGAGGCCCGGAGCAACTCCTCGTCGCCGACATGCTCGCGGGCGAGCCCGATATTCTCGCGCACGGAGCCGGTGAGGAGGACGCTCTCCTGCAGCGCCGCGCCGATATAGCGGCGCATCTCGAGCGGATCGAGCTGGCGGATGTCGGTGCCGTCGATCATCACCAGCCCTTCCTCGGGCGGGTAGAGCCCGAGGATCAGGCGGGCGATGGTCGACTTGCCCGAGCCGACCCGGCCGAGCAGCGCGACATGCTCGCCCGGCACGATCGTGAAATTGAGGTCCTCCAGGGTCTTCTCGGCCGCGCCCGGATATTTGAAGCTGACGTTGCGGAACTCGATCCGGCCCTTCAGCCCGGACAGCTTGAGCCCCTCCCCCTCCGGGCCTTCCGGCGGCAGGTTCATCATCTCGTTGAGCTGGCGGTAGGCGGTCCGGGTCGAGGTCATGCGCGACAGCAGCTGCGAGATCTGGGCGAGCGGCGCGACCGCCCGGCCGGCGAGGATCGAGCAGGCGATGAGGCCGCCCATGGTCAGGTCCTGGGTGGCGATCATTCCCACTCCGACGATCACCACGCCCGCATAGGAGATGGTCCCCGCCGAGGTCGCGGTGGTGATCCCGATGCTGGAGATGAGCCGCTGCCTCAGCGAGCTGTCGGAATGGTTCTCCATCGCCTGGTCCCACCGCCGGGCGAGGAGCGGCCCGGCGCCGGCGGCCTTGACCGTCTCGAGCCCGCCGATCGTCTCGACCAGCACCGACTGCTTGGCCATGCCTTCGCCCATCGCCTTGGCCGAAAGGCGGTCCTTCGCCGGCTGGGTGAGCGCTCCGACGATGATGACCAGCGGCACCATCAGCGCCGGCACCAGCGCCACCCAGCCGCCGATGACCGCGATCACGAAGATGGTGAGGAAGATGAAGGGCAGGTCGACGACGGCGGTGAGGGTCGCCGAGGTGAAGAAGTCGCGAAGCGCCTCGAGCTCGCGCATCAGGCTGGTCAGGGATCCGGTCGATCCCTTCTTCAGGTCGAGCCGGAGCCGGAGCAGCCGCTCGAACAGGGTCTCGCCGACGTCGCGGTCGATCGAGGCGCCGGCGACGTCGACGAAATAGGCGCGGAGCAGCTTCAGGACGAAGTCGAAGACGACGACGATGGCGAGGCCGATCGACAGCGCGACGAGCGACGAGGTCGCGTTGTTGGGAACCACCCGGTCGTAGACGATCATCGTGAACAGCGACGTCATCAGCCCGAAGATATTGATCAGCACCGCCGCCAGAGCGACCTTCCCGTATATGGCCCGGTTCCGCCGCATCGGCTCCATCAGCCAGGCCGCGAAGCGGGGCTGGGAGGCCGGCTTGACCTCGTTCTCGCTACTCATCCTGGCCTCCGACCCGGACAGGGTCGATGCCGAGCGTATCCAGCAGGTTTCCAGTGCGCGACAGCAGGACGTAGCGGGCCGCGTCGAGCTCGGCGAGGGTGCGGATGAAGGCGGTCGCGGTCTCGAAATAGGCGTCCTCCGCCGCGACCACGTCGAACAGATTGCCCCGCGAATTGATGAACCGTTCGATCAGGACGTCGCGCGACTGGCGGCTTGCCAGGTAGCTCGCCTCGAGCGCGCGCAGCTGCTCCTCCAGCGCCCTGACGTCGGACCAGGCGATGGCCGCGTCGCGCGACGATTCGTCGCGGACCCGGGCGGCGCGGGCGTCGGCGGACACGGCCCGGGCCCGGGCCTGGGCGACCCGCGCCTCGGTGCCCCCGAACAGCCGCTGGCGAAGCGTGACCCGGCCGCGAATGTCGTAGTCCCGGTCGGTCTCGAAGACCCCGTAGCGCCCGGCATCGATTCCGGCGCTGATCTGCGGCATCCGGTCGTTCTTGGTCGCCCGGGCCTCGCGCCGCGCCGAATCCGCCATCGCCTGGGCGGAGCGGGCGGCCGGAGTGCTCATCCCGGCAAGCGCGGCGGCGTCACGGGTCAGAGCCGGAGTCTGCGGGATCGGGGCGCGCTCGAGATAGGCCGGCGGCGGCGATCCGATCAGCTCGGTATAGCGGGCCTCGGCATTGGCGAGCAGCCGCCGGAAGCTGGCCAGCCGGGTCTGCGCGGAAGCGAGATAGGAGTCGACCCGGGCCGTGTCCCCGGGCGCCGAGACGCCCTGGCGGACCCGCTCCTCGACCGCTTCGCGAAGCTCCAGCTGGTTGGCGACGAAGGATTCGCTCAGCGCCACCAGCGCCCGATAGGCGAAGACGTCGTACCAGGAAGCCACGGTATTGAGGGCGATCCGGTCGGCGCTCACTTCGGCTTCGGCGGCCGCCGCCCGGAGCCGGGCGCCGGCGGCGAGCACCCGGTCGGCGCTCGCTCCGAAATCGAAGACGGTCTGGCTGATGTTCAGTATCGCGTCGGTGCGCGCCGAGGGGCGCGAGCGCTCGATGATGTTCTGCTGGTCGTTGGAGAAGTCGCGCGAGATCACCCGGTAGGACGAGACGCTGAGGTCGACCGACGGCAGCCGCCTTTCCCGCGCCTCGTCGACGACGGCGCCCGCCTCGGCGGTGGTCGCCCTCGATTCCTGGGTCGCCGGGTGTCTCTCGACCGCGGTCGCGACCACCGTCCGGAACATCTCCGGCGAGGCCTGGCTTCGGGCGAGCTGGAGGATCGGGTCCTTGCCAGGATCGATGTTGAGCGGATCGCGGGTCGGGCCGGGCAGGATCGGAGGGCCCGTCCGCGGAAGCCCCGCCGGCGGGGCGATCGACGGGCTCTGCCGAAGGCTCGAAGGCGGCGCCGGAACCGGCGACGAAGGCGTCGGCGTGACGTGGGACGGCAGCGGCGGCGGCGCTCGCTCGGGGATATAGGGCGGGGTAGGCGTGGGCGGCGGCGGAGTGCTCGTCGTCGGCGAGCTCGTCGACGGCACCTGGGCGAGCGCCGTCGCGCCCGTGACGAGCGACAGCGCGCAGACCAGCGCTCCCTTGTTCAACCCCAGCATCGTCTGTCTAGAAACCCTTTGCCCCGGTCCCTTACCCACGTTAATCACCCGAGACTAGGAAAACCTGCACCCTCAAGGCATTGGCCGCGAGGGCCACCCCCACCCCGTCATCCTGAAGGCGTTTCAGGATCCAGCCCGGAACCGCTCCCCCGCCGGCCGCCCTCGCATCGAGCGCCGCGCCGCACCGGCCGGCAGGCCCTGGATTGTTTCGAGAGAAGACACGAAGGGACAAGAAGAAGGGACAAGAAAAGGACGAGCAGCGTCTACGACCTCCCTTCTTGTACCTTCGTGCCTTCTCTTTGAACCTGGCGCGCGAGGCGCGCGGGGGAGGGCTCAACCGTATGTCCCACAGCCCGACCTCCGGGCCGGCGGCGGGCTGGACCCTGAAACGAGTTCAGGGTGACGAGGTGCATCCGGTCAGGCGGCCTCGGGCGGGAAGCGGGCGAGGCAGGCGAAGCCGGCGGCTTCCTCGCCGCCGATCACCGTCTCGCCGTCGACGTCGACCCAGACATGGGCGGCGAGCCCGTCGCCCTCGCGCCGGACGCCGTAAAGGAGCACGGAGGGGATGCCGCGCCGCCGGAGCATCCAGTGCACGGCGAGACCCTTCTGGAAGCAGACCGTCCTCCAGGGTACGCGCCGGGACCAGCCGGTCACCGCCGAACGGGCGCGCCTCACCGATTCCGGATCGGTCCGCACCGGGCCGCGCGCCGGGGCGGAGGCCGTCGCGGCGACGCGGCGGAACGGCAGCAGGGCGATGGCCAGCGACGCCAGGGTCAGGGCCGCCAGCGCCTCCGCGAGCAGGGGCGCGTCGGCAAGGCGAGGCCGGGTGCGGCGCAATCTGGTCCCGGGGGCGGCCATGGCCCGGGCGTTACAGGAAGTCCCGGGAAGGTGGCAACTCTTGTCGGCGCGCTCCGTCATCGCCTAGGAGGCAGGCTCCCCAGCGAAAGCAGACCCCGGCGTGAATCTGCCCCGTGAATTCAAGCTCGTCGCCGCCTGCTGCCGCTGGCCGCCCTCGCCGGCGCGCGGCGAGGCGATCCTGGCCGCCGCCGCCGGGGCGGACTGGGATCTGGTGGCCCGGATCGCCGAGCGCCACCGGGTGGAAGGCCTGGTCTGGAACGCGCTGAGGGATTCGGGCGCGCCTTTTCCGGCCGAGGTCGGCGAACGCCTCCGGGCGGCCGCGGACCGGATCGCACGGCAGAATTTGCTCCTCGCCGCGGAATCGCTTCGACTCACCGCCCTGCTGGAACAGGCGCAGATCCGGCACCTCTTCGTCAAGGGCATCACGCTCGGAATCCTCGCCTACGGCTCGGTCGGTCCGAAGATGGGCTGGGACATCGACCTCCTGGTCCCGCCCGATTCGGTCGAGGCGGCCGCCGCGACGCTCGAGGCGGCCGGATACCGCCTCTACATCCCCCGGGGCCCCAAAGCGCGGAAGCGCCTCGTCGTGTGGCACCGGCACTGGAAGGAATCGGTGTGGATGACGCCCGGCGGCAGGATGGCCGTCGAGCTCCATTCGAGGCTCAACGACAACGTCATGCTTCTTCCCGATGTGGGCCTCGATTCGCCCGTCCGGCGGGTCGAAGTCTCCAAAGGCCGCTTCCTCGCCACTCTGTGCACCGACGAGCTCTTCGCCTATCTCTGCACCCACGGCGCCTCCAGCGCCTGGTTCCGCCTCAAATGGGTCGCCGACGTGGGAGCGTTGATCGGCGGCTGCTCCCCCGAGGAGATCGAGCGCCTCTACCGACGTTCGCAGGAGATGGGCGCGGGACGCGCGGCCGCCCAGGCGCTATTGCTGTGCGAGCTTCTGCTCGCCACCCCGGTGCCGCCCGCCCTGGCCGCCGAGCTTCGCTCCGATGGGGTGAACCGGTGGCTCGTCGCCATTGCCTTGCGGAAGCTCGCCGGCCGGACCCTCACCGCCGAGCTCCACCACAAGCTTCTCGGCACCGGCACGATCCACCTCGTGCAATTCGCTCTCCGGCCGGGCCTCAGGTTCAAATTTGCCGAGCTTCGCCGCCGGCTCGTCCATCCCGCCGACCGGGTCGCGGTGCCGCTGCCGCGCGCACTCTGGTTCCTCTATCCTTTGGTAGCCATGCACCGGCGCCTTCGGCGCGCGCGATAGGGCGCCGCGGCAGAGCGGCGGCGAAGGGCGTCGCTGGCCCGCCCCTTGCAGGCGTCTCGCCGCCCCTGCTATGAAGCGCTTTCGTGCCGGGGCCCGGCAAATGAGAGCGCGCCGGGATCAGGCGTTTGCACCCCCTTGGCGTCGACTATTGGCAAGTGTCTGACAACAGTCCAATATCCGCATCAGGGATGCCTGCGATTCGACAGGAGTGGGGAGTGTACGGGTGAGTGGATTACTACGTCGATGGTTGGGCCCGGTTTTGGCGGCAGGCATGATCGCCTGGTCTTCCGCCGCTATGGCGCAGGATTCCTATTCGGGCGCCGACCCGGCGGGCTCGGGCGTGGTCGTCTCGGCGGTGCGCTGGCTCCAGGGGACCCTGCTCGGCACCGTCGCCACCGTCGTGGCCGTGATCGCCGTCGCCTCGGTCGGCTTCATGATGCTGACCGGCCGGATCAACTGGCGCTACGGCGCGACCGTCATCCTCGGCTGCTTCATCCTCTTCGGCGCGGCGAGCATCGTCGCCGGGATCCAGTCCACGTCCAGCCTCGGTAACTGAGGCGTGGACGGGCTCGAGCATGACCGGCTGTTCGTCGCCCTCACGCGCCCGCAGATGTTCGCGGGAGTGACCTATTCCTATTTCATCGCGAATGCCGTTGTCGCGACCGAGCTGTTCCTGATCTTCAAGTCGATCTGGGCGATCGCCGCGGCGCTGCTCATCCACGTCGTCGGGGTGCTCCTGTGCCTTCGCGAGCCGCGCTTCTTCGACCTCTGGCTGACCCGCGTTTCGCGCTGTCCCCGCGTGAAGAACCACAAGGTGTGGGGATGCAACTCCTACCGCCCCTGACCCGCGACCGGCGAGCGCCGTCCAGGGAGCTGCCGGCAGGCAGGCACCTGCCCTATGCCCGCCACCTGGACGACCATACGATCGAGACCCGCGACGGCCTTCTGATCCAGGTCCTCCAGATGCGCGGACTGCTCTTCGAGACCGCGGACACCGAGGAGATAAACTATCGCAAGCGGCTTCGCGACGCGATGCTTCAATCCATCGGATCCTCGCGTTACGCCATCTATCACCACGTCGTCCGGCGGAGGATCGACGTCGGCCTTTCGGAAGGCCATCCCGACGCCTTCTCGCGTCAGCTCGACTCGGCCTGGCGCCGACGCCTCGACGGCAAGCGCCTCTATATCAACGAACTCTTCCTGACGCTCGTTCGGCGGCCGCTGCAAGGGCGGATCGGCCGCCTCGACCGGCTTCGCGAGCGGCTCGGCCGCGCCTCCGCCCCTCCCGATGCGGGCGCGGCCTACGAACGCCACCAGCTCGGCCAGGCGCGCGACGCCCTGATGGCGGCCCTGGGAAGCTACGAGCCGCGGCTGCTCGGAGTCTACGAGACCCCCCACGGGCCCTGCTCCGAGCCGCTCGAATTCCTGTCCATGCTCTACAACGGCGAGATGCGGCCCGTGCTCCTGCCCCTCCAGGACCTCGGCGATTATCTCCCCTACCGGCGAATCAGCTTCGGCCAGGAAACCCTCGAGCTCGGCCCGGCGGGCGCAACTCCGCGAAGCTTCATGGGCATGGTGTCGATCAAGGACTATCCCGGGCAGACCGTCGCCGGGATGCTCGACGAGCTCCTGCGCCTGCCGTTCGAGCTCACCGTCTCGCAATCCTTCGGCTTCGTCGAGCGCCAGGCCGCGCTTTCGACGATGAACCTCGCGCTGAGGCGGATGCGCTCGGCCGAGGACGAGGCGGTCAGCCTCCGGGCCGAGCTGTCCAACGCCAAGGACGAGGTCGCCGCGGGCCGGGCCGGCTTCGGCGAGCATCATATGACGATCGCTCTGCGCGCGGACACGCCGGCCGCGGTCGCCGAGGGCGTGGCCGAGGTCCAGGCGTCGCTCGCCGACCTCGGGATCATCTCGGTTCGGGAGGAGATCGCGCTCGAGCCGGCTTTCTGGGCGCAGTTCCCGGGCAATTTCAAATATATCGCCCGGCGCGGCCTGATCTCGACCGGAAATTTCGCCGGGCTGGCCAGCGGGCATAATTTCGCTCTCGGACGCGCCCACGGCAATCATTGGGGCGAAGCGGTGACTTTGTTGGAGACGACCGCCGCCGGCCCCTATTATTTCAACTTCCACCAGGGCGACCTGGGCAATTTCACCGTCATCGGGCCGTCGGGCTCGGGGAAGACCGTGGTCCTCAACTTTCTTCTCGCCCAGGCGCGCAAGTTCCGGCCGCGGATCATCTTCTTCGACAAGGACCGCGGCGCCGAGCTGTTCATCCGGGCGATCGGCGGGCGTTACGACCTCCTTCGCTCGGGGACGCCGTCGGGCCTCAACCCGCTCCAGCTCGCTGACAATGCGGTCAACCGCCAGTTCCTGATCGACTGGGTGGCCATGCTCGCCGGCGGCGCCGACATCGACGAGGTCGCAAGGATCAAGGACGCGATCGACGCCAATTTCGAGCAGCCCGAGGACCATCGCCGCCTTCGCCACCTCGCGGAGCTGTTCCGGGGCGGCCATCGCCCGACCGCCAGCGACCTCTGGTCGCGGCTCCGGCCCTGGTGGGGCGACGGCGAGCGGGCCTGGCTGTTCGACAATCCCCGCGACCGGACGGATCTCACCGCCGAATCCGTCGGTTTCGACATGACCCAGATCCTCGACGAGCCGGCGCTCCGGACTCCGGCGATGATGTATCTCTTCCACCGCGTCGAGGAGCGGCTCGACGGAAGCGCGGCGATCATCGTCGTCGACGAGGGCTGGAAGGCCTTGGACGACGACGTCTTCGTCCGCCGGATCAAGGATTGGGAGAAGACGATCCGAAAGCGCAACGGGATCGTCGGCTTCGCCACCCAGAGCGCCCAGGACGCCCTCGAGAGCCGGATCGCGAGCGCCATCGTGGAGCAGGCGGCGACCCAGATCTTCATGGCCAATCCCAAGGCCCGGGCCGAGGATTACGTCGGCGGCTTCGGTCTCACTCCGCATGAATATGAGCTGATCCGAACCCTCCCGGACAATGCGCATTGCTTCCTGATCAAGCACGGCACCGACAGCGTAGTCGCCCGGCTCAACCTCACCGGGGAGCAGGATCTCCTGACGATCCTGTCGGGCCGCGAGCGCACCGTCCGACTTCTCGACGAGATCCGGGCCCAGACCGGCGACGATCCGGCGGAGTGGATCCCGCGCCTTCTGGAGGTCGCCTGATGAACGGCTGCGCTCCACTCGCGCCGGGCGCCGGCTTCATCCAGTCGATACTGGCCTTCCTCGATTGCCAGGCCCAGATCCTCGGAGCGCGCGGCTGGCAGGCGCTTGCGGCGCCCGGATCGACCCTCAGCCTGGTCCTCCTGGGCTTCCTCACCCTGTTCGTGGCGCTGTTCGGCTACCGGCTGTTGCTCGGACAGGGGCCGGACGTGCGGACCGGAGTGGTCGCCTTCGTCAAAATCGGCATCGTCTTCGCACTCGCCACGAGCTGGGGCGCTTATTCAATCCTGGTCTACGATGTCGTCAACCGCGGCCCGGCCCAGCTCGCCGCCGAGATCGGCACTCCAAGCCGGCTCCCGGGCACGGGCGGCGACCTGATCGGCCGGCTCGACGGCGCCGACCGCGCCTTCGTCGCACTCACCGTCCTCGGCGAGGGACGGCCGCCGATCCTGGAGGCCAACCAGGCGGCCGCGCTGGCCGACGTTCCGCCCCAGCCCTATCCGGGCTTCAACACCTATGCGATCGCGGCGTCGCGCATGCTGTTCCTGATCGCGGCGATCGCCGGACTCGGCGCGGTCCGGCTCGTCGCCGGCCTGCTGCTCGCGGTCGGGCCTTTCTTCATCGCCTTCCTGCTTTTCGAGAATACGCGGTCGCTGTTCGAGGGCTGGGTCCGGGTTCTCGCCGGGGCGGCGCTGGCCGCTGTCGGAATCTCGATCGCACTCGCCGTCGAGCTCGCCCTGATCGAGCCCTGGCTGACCGACCTCCTCGCCCGCCGAACCGCCGACGAATGGCTGCCCGGAATGCCGGTCGAGCTGCTCGTCGTGACATTGGCCTTCGCGCTCATCGTCCTCGCCATGCTCTACGGGTCGGGGAAGATCGCCTTGGCGTTCCGGCTCGCTCCCGCGTGGCAGGCGGTGGCCCGGGCCGGCCGCAATCCAGCCCGCGAGGAACGGGGCTTCTCGGTCCCGGCCGCGGCCCGCGGCGATGCGCCCCCCGCCGAGGCGCGCTCGCGAGCCGCCACCGTCGTCGACGCCGTCGCCGCCTCGCAGCGGCGGGAAGCCGCCCACATCGCCGTCGCCACTACCCGGGACTCCGCCGCCGGAGGCGCCGGAGGCGCAGTCGTCACCCCTGCAGCGGCCGCCTCCGGGTCCCGAACGGCATCCGCTTCGCTTGCACCTGCCCCGCTCGGCCAGAGCTTCCCGCGCCGCACCCGCGGCCGGGTCTCGGCCAGCGCGGGCCGCCGGGACCACCGCTCATGAACGAACAGAATCGCGAGGCGCTGGACGCCTATTACAAGGACGCCGCGACCTGGAATCGCGACCGGCTCGAGGCGATGCACAAATCGCAGCGAATGGCCTGGTGGGTGGCGATCGGGGCCGGGACCATCGCCGTGCTCGAGGCCGGAGCGCTGATCCTGCTCACTCCGCTCAAGACGGTGGAGCCCTACACGCTGCTCGTCGATCGGACGACCGGCTACGTCCAGGCCCTGAAGCCGCTGGACGCGGACAAGATCGCCCCGGACGCGGCGCTCACCCAATCCTTCCTCGTCCAATATGTAATCGCCCGCGAGAGCTTCGACAGGGATGTGGTCCAGGCCAATTACAACAAGGTCTATTCTTGGTCGGCCGAGCAGGCCCGGGCCGGCTATGTCAGCTCGGTCCAGGTCTCCAATCCGCAAAGCCCGCTCGTCCTCTACCCGCCGAGCACCGTGATCGAGACTCGGGTGAAGAGCGTCTCGCCGCTGGGCCGCAACGTCGCCCTCGTGCGGTTCGACACGATCCGGCGGGACGCCGGCGGCCAGGTGCAGCCGCCCCGCTCCTGGGTCTCCGTGATCCGCTACCGCTTCTCGGGCGAGCCGGCGGCGCTTGAGGAAAGGTTCGTGAACCCGCTCGGCTTCCGGGTCCTGCGCTACCGGCGCGATCCGGAGACCGCTCCGCCGCCGGAAGTGGTGACGACCCCGGCCGTCCCGGTCGAGGTGGTGTCCGGCAGCTCAACCACGGTGACCACGACGACCACGGCGCCCGGAGCCTCGCCGCTCGGCAATGCCGCGGCTGCGGCGGCGCGGGCGGCTGAGGAACGGCGCCGCAACCGGCAGCCGGAGCCCGAGCTTTGATCAGGTCGATCCTCCTCCTCGCCCTCGCGGCGCTCGCCTCGGCGCCGCTCGCGGCCCAGGTGCGCCCGCAGGCGGAGCCGGGCGGCGACCCGCGCATCCAGTCGGTCAGCTACGTGCCCGACCAGGTCGTCCTGCTCGAAGGGGCTCCCGGCTACCAGATCACTCTGGAGCTCTCCCCGGACGAAAGGGCCGAGACCATCGCCGTCGGCGACAGCAGCGCCTGGCAGGTCAGCGCGAACCGGCGCGGCGACCTGCTGTTCGTGAAGGCTCTGGCCGCCGGCGTCCCGACCAACATGACCGTCATCACCAACGTACGCACCTACAATTTCGACCTTGCCCCCGTCGGCTCGTCTCAGATGGCCTATACGGTCCGCTTCCGCTATCCACCCGCGGCCACCCCCGAAGAAGAGCCCGCCGACGACGCCCCCGAGGGCCGTTACCGCCTCGGCGGCGACAAGGCGCTTCGGCCCAGCGAGATCAGCGACGATGGCGTCCACACCTATATCCGTTGGCCGAAGGACCGGGCTCTGCCCGCGGTGTACATGGTCAACGACAGCGGTCTGGAAATGCTCGTCAACGGAATGATGCGTGAGGATGATCTCTTCGTCATCGACAGCGTCCAGCGGAAGCTCGTCTTCCGGATCGACGGCGACGTCGCGACCGCGACCCGGCAAAGGAATAAGCGCTGATGGCGAGCCGCACCCCCCCGCTCGATCCGCGGATCGCCAATCCTCCCGAGCCGGACGCCGCTTTGGGCGAGGAGGGTGTCCGCCCGGTCGTCGCCCTGCCCCGTTCCGGCCTTCCCACCGCCGTCCTGGTCGCCGGGATGATCGCGGCAGCGATCATCTTGTTCCTGATCCTCGATTCGCGGCGCCGGGCCCCGGCGGAGCCGGCCGTGAAGGTCAGGGCAAGCGACGTCGCCGGCGTCGCCGCGCCGCCCCCGCTCTACATTCCGCCGGTCGTCCAGCCCGCTCCGGTGGCGGTAGTGCCGCCCCCCGCGCCGGCTGTGACCGTTCAGCCGGAGCCGGTACGGATCCCGACTCCCCAATATATTCCGCAGCCGATCCCCTATACTCCCCCCCCGCAGCCGTTCGTCCAGACCTTCCAGCCGCCGGCGGCGGCGGCACCGCCGCGCCAGGCCGGCGGCCCGACCCTGGTGCTCGATACGTCGACGGCGCCCCCGGCGGCGTCATCGGGGCCCGGCGCCTCGGGGCCCGGCGGCCAGGGTGGCCTGTCGGACGCTTTCGCGGGGGATCAGTCCGTCGACCGGGCCCGCTCGGGCATCTTCGCCAACCGAGCGACGACGGTGGCCCAGAGCACGCTCATCCCCGCCGTGCTCGAGACCGCATTCGATTCGAGGCGGCCCGGCTTTGCCCGGGCGATCGTTTCCCGCGACGTGCGCGGCTTCGACGGCACCAGGGTGCTGATCCCGCGCGGCAGCCGTCTCACCGGCGAATACAGGTCCGACATCCAGCCCGGCCAGAAAAGGGCGCTGATCAACTGGACCCGCCTGATCCGGCCGGACGGAGTCACGATCGCGCTCGGTTCCCCCACGGCGGATACGCTCGGGCGCGGCGGAGTCCGCGGCAAGTACAACAGCCATTTCTTCGAGCGGTTCACGGGCGCGCTCCTGCAGTCCGCGCTCGACATCGGGGTCAACGTGGCGAGCCGGCAGGCGGCGGGGGGCGTTGTCGTCCTTCCGGGAGGAACCACCCAGAATCTGGGACAGAGCCTTCTTCAGTCCAGCCGGATCGTCCCCACCCTGACCGTGCCCGCCGGAACCAGCATCGCCGTCTTCGTCGCCCGCGATCTTGACTTCAGCAGCTCGGAGCGCCGGAAATGAGCCTTGCCCTGGCCGAGACCATGCCGGCCGGGCCGGGAGTCTATCTGCGCTCCTTCCTCGCGCCCCTGACCGGGATGCTCGCCCGACCGGACGTCACCGACATCTACGTCAACCGGCCGGGCGAAATCTGGGTCGAGACCGCCGGCGGGGGAATCGAGCGGCACGAGGCTCCCGGCCTCGATTCGTCGACTCTCGAGCGACTGGCGCGCCAGATCGCCGCCTTGTCGCACCAGGGCATCAGCCGGGAGCATCCGCTCCTCTCCGCCACCCTCCCGGACGGGGCCCGGATCCAGATCGTCGCTCCGCCGGCCACCCGCGGCCCGCTGGCGCTGGCGATCCGCAAGCATGTCTCACCCGAGCTGGAATTGGCCGACTATGTCCAGTCGGGAGCGTTCGGCGAGACCCGGGCTCGACAGGGATTCGAGCAATCGCGCGCGGACCGGGCGCTCGCCGAAATGCTGGCGGCCGGGAATATCGGCGGAATGCTGGCGGCGGCGGTGAGGGGCCGCAAGAACATCCTCGTCTCCGGCGGCACTTCGACGGGCAAGACGACGTTCCTCAACGCCCTGCTCAAGGAGGTGCCGGCGGAGGAGCGGCTGATCCTGATCGAGGACACGCCCGAGCTCTTCGTCCGGCACGAGAATCATGTCGGCCTGATCGCCGCTCGAAGCGCCCTGGGCGAGGCGCAGGTCGAGACCGACGACCTCGTCGGAGCGTCGCTTCGAATGCGCCCCGACCGGATCATCCTGGGCGAGCTGAGGGGCCGGGAAGCCTATTCGTTCCTCCGCGCCGTCAACACCGGCCATCCGGGATCGATGACGACCGTCCACGCCGACAGTCCGGAGCGGGCCGTCGAGCAGATCGTCCTTCTCGTGCTGCAGGGCGGCACCCAGCTCAACCGGGACGACGTCCGACACTATGTCAGCCAGACGATCGACGTCTACGTCCAGCTGACCCGCAGCGGCGGCAAGCGGCGGGTCGCCGAGGTCGTGCTTCGCGATTGAAAGCCGATGGCGGGTCGCCGGGCCCGGCGGCTTGGCCAGCGTCCGCCTCTTCGCCTCCCTGAGGCCCATGGCGCGACCTGCCTCGCGGCTTGCCGTTCGCTGGCCATTCGCCTGGAACAAAAAAAGAACTTCCAAATTGGAAAGTCGCATGTTTTGTGGACTTCGCGGCGAATCGGTCGGTGCGGATGGGGCCCCGCCGGACGGAAGAGGAGAGGAAGAATGACCATCGAGAGCCGGCTGACGGAAGCGGACTGGGCCGAGTTCCGGCGGGCGCGGATCGCCGATCATGTCGCGCTGGGGCTTCCCGAAGAGGCGGCGACCGCGGCCGCTGAGCGGGCGGAGGCCCGGACCCGGGCGAGGCTCGAATGGATGCGCGGACGTTTCGAGCGGATGACCGAGCTTTGGGCATGGCTGGGCCGCTATTGGGCCGATTTCGCCGAGGCGCATCCCGAGATCGACCTCGAGGACCCGGACGATCGCGACCTGCCCTTCCTGATCGATCCGCCGGAGCAGGCGGAGCTGGAAGCGGTCGAGGCCGAGATCGCGGCGGCGCGCGACCGCGACGTCTGGCCGAGGCATTTGTATTTCGACGAGGTCTAGGGGGCTGCTCGGGGTTCGCTTCGCCCGTCATGCTGAACTTGTTTCAGCATCCAGCGCGGAGCAGCGGTGCGGTCGGAGAACTGGACCTGAAACGAGTTCAGGGTGACGCCGCACGAGGAGTCCGGGCCTAGCTTTCGAACGCCTCAAGTATCGGACAGGGCCCCTTGGTCCCGGCGGCGCACGCCTTGCTCAGGCGGGTGAGCGCGGCCCGGGCGGCTTCCAGCTCGGCGATCTTCGAGTTCAGGGCGGCCAGGCGCTTGCCTGCCAGGGCCCGGACGCGGGCCCGGTCGTGGCCCGAATCGAGCGCCAGGAGCTCGCCTATCTCCTCCAGGGTGAAGCCGGCCGCCTGGGCCCGCCGGATGAAAAGCAGGCGGCGGACGTCGGCGGCGCCGTAGCGGCGGACCGCTCCGGCGCGGGGCGGCTCGGCGATGAGGCCGCGGCGCTGGTAGTAGCGGATCGTCTCCACGCCTACGCCGCCGGCGGCGGCCAGCCGGGCGATGGTCATTTCCGGCATCTTGCGCCCTCGCGAAGGCGCCCTCCCCCGCCGCGGCGGGAGAGGGCGAAGGCTTTCAGCTGCCGCAATTGCGGCAGGTGCAGGTTTCGCAGCGGCAGCCGCCGCGAAGGGCCTTCTCGACGTTGGTCATGGTCTTTCTCCTTTCGGGGCCGGGCACCGCGCCTCGGCCGCGAATCACCCTATAGCTGCCGTACCATGGTACGGAGTCAAGCGGCGGATTGGAGCGGGGCCCGGCCCGGGCTAGGCTTGCGCGCGAAGGAGGGCCGCCATGTCCAACACGCTTCAGATCACGCCGTTCATGCACGTCCGCGAGCTCGAGCCGGCAATCGCCTTCCTCGAGATGCTCGGCTTCGCGACAATCCTCAGGATCGGACCGGAATATGCCTATCTCGACCGGGAGGGGGCGGGGATGCGGGTGCTGGCGAGACCGGACGCGGTCCTGTTCCCGGCGGATTGCGGGCGCTTCGCTTACTATATCGACGTTCGCGACGTGGATTCGGTCCACGAGGCCCTGAAGGCGAAGCTCGACGCCTTGCCCGAGGGGCATGTTCACGGGCCGGCGGACAAGCCCTACGGGCAGCGCGAGCTCATCGTAAGGGCTCCGGACAACCAGTTGCTCGTGTTCGGAGCGGCGATCGCGGGATAAGGCACTCAGCCGGCCGCCTTGCGAAGGCCCTGCCGAAGCGGAGTGACTGCGCGCGCTTCCTTGAGCCGCTCGATCTCCTCCTCCTCCAGCACCTCGATCCCGGCGATCTCGTCGCGGGCCCGCCGGGAGGCGATGAGCAGCTCGTCGAGCTTCGCGTGGAGGGCGACGTCGCGGCGATGGGCGTCCTTCTCGCGCTGGTTCTGGCGGTTGAGGACCATCTGCGTGAGGGTGATTGCGAGGATCGAAAGCCCCGCCGTGAGCCAGTCGACCCGCCAGGCGAAGGCGAACCAGGCGGCGCAGAGCAGGACCAGCGAGACCTGAGCGAAAGGATGGGCGGAGATGTCCGCGACCCTTTCGGAAAGCCAGCAGCCGGCCGCCTCGAGCCGGGTCCGGGTGTCGGTCGTACGCATACACTCCCCTTTCTGGGGCGAAAGCGTGACTAACTTAGGTTGCTGATCTGCGTTCCCTCGGCTGCGACGGATGGAGCTTCGCACGGGATGGCGCGGTGCTCGGCCGCGCAGCTTGAATCCCCGTGCGATATCGAACTGCTGACACGAGGGCTGCCTGGTGAGCCCGGAAGCTCACCCGCCGAGTCACCCGCACTTCTTCTTGCAGGTGCCGTGGTCGTCGTGCTTGTCGTCGTCTTTGCCCTTGCCCGGGTGGGTGTCTTCGGCAGGCGGATCCGCGGGCGGCGGGTCCGAGGGCGGCGGGTCCGCGGGCGGATCCGCAGGCGGATCGGCGGGATCGGTCGGATCCGTCGGGTCGGTGGGCTCCGTCGGGGTCGTGGGGGTCGTAGGGGTCGTAGGGGTCGTGGGTGTCGTCGTGTTGGCGGCGGCGTATTCGCGCTGGAGCAGGACGGTGCGGGTGGTGCTGAGAGTGACGGTTTTGTCGAAAAAGAGAAAATTGAGCGGGACGTCATAGGTCATGCTGATCTGCATGGTGGGATTGCCGTTCGCGTCGTTCTCCGGGCCGGTAGCCGTGACGCTGGTCCCCTCTTCGACGCCGCGGCGGAGCAGCTGGGCCTTGACCGCGGCCTCGACGGCGTCCGTGCTCGGCACGGGCCAGACGGAGGCGACCCGGGCCCCGCTCGCGATCGAGTTGCGCATGTCGGCGTTGGCGAAGAACAACGTACCGAGCTGGGTCGTGCCGATGACGAAGCTGATGAAGACGGGAGCGAGCAGGCCGAACTCGACCGCGCTGATTCCGCGCTGGTCGGTGCTGAATGAGCGGGTGCGCATCATGGGATCCTCACGCTGCCGGCGGCGGACGTGGTGGTCGCGCCGAGGAAATATTCGCCCTGGAAGGTCTTCGTGACTCGAATCTTCAGATAGCGGGCAGTGTCGGCCCGGGTGCCGTCGGCATTGTCCGGACAGTTCGCGTAGAAGGGCTCCGAGGCTGCGACCTCTACGCCGTCGCATTCCCGCCAGAGCGTCGCCGTAGCAACCGCGCCCGTGCCGGCGGCGGCCTCGGCTTCGTCGACGGCGAACTCATAGGCCTCGGCGGGTGTTTCGTCATCTTCCGGGACGACGGGGGCCGCGTTGCGGGACTGGACCAGCTCGAGGCTTCGGCTCACCGCCTGCTCCAGCGTGAACCGCTCGGAAAGGCCGCGGCTGAGATCGATGATGCCCATGACGAAGAGCGCCAGGATCGGCACTAGGAAGCCGAACTCGATGAGCGTCGCGCCTCTCTCGTCGCGGGCGAGGCTGGGAGCAAGGGCGCGCATCAGGCGATCAACCTCACGATGGTGAGCTTGAACGAATTCGAAATATCGCCCTTGTCGCAATTGTTGTCGCTGGCCGTCCCGCCGCTGAAGGAGAGCTTCTTGCCCACCATCTGCAGGCAGTCGAAGACGGAGGTGGAGTTTCCGCTGACGGAAAGATCCGCCGTCGGAAAATAAAGAGCCCCCGACAGCTTCAGTTCGGAATTGCCGGTAATCTTGATATCGGCATAGCCCGCGCGCCGGTCGCGATAGAACAGCAGGCCCTGATAGGGTCCGCTCGTCGGCGCCGTGAGGTCCAGCTTGGCGTCGGCTGAAGTGACCTTCACATCGCCGGCGGCCCCGGTGGAACTCGTCATGACGACCGTGACGCTGCCGCCGATGAGCTGCCCCTGAACCGAGACGTCGCCGCCGTTGGCTGTCATCACGACGTTGGTGCCCGTCAGGGTGAGGGTTCCTTGGATGTCGTAGCCTGCGTAGCAAATTTCATTGCCGCTGAGCACAAGGGGGGGGTCGTTCGCGGCGACGGTGAGGACGGTCGGGTTGCACCCTGCCGGCACGGTAGGATTGGGCAGCCATGCGAGCGGGTCGCGCTCGGGCTGCGAATTGGGCTGGAGCGTCGTGCCGTCCGGGAAATTTCCCTCGTCGAGACCGCCCGCGGAAGCCACGGGCTCGGCGATGATTTCCGTCTTGCCGCCATTGGCGTCGATGGTGTTGTTGCCTCGCGCGTTCGTCTTCATGCCGCACTTCAGGTTTACGACGGAGTTGCCGCTGACGACGATCCCCGGCTTCTTGTCGTCGTCGTCCAGCGCGATCATGCAATAGGAGCCGCCGGTGTGGATCTGGGCCGTGGCGGCGGCGGTGATCGTCGCCGCCCGGTTGGTGAAGATCGACATGAAGGGGAGCGTTTGGGCGGCGTTCAGCTCAACGCGCACCGTCCTCTGGGCCGGCGTCGGCGTGACCACTTCCTCTTCGGTCAGCGGCGGAAAGCTGTTGGCGGCAAGGTCTTCATCCACCGCGGCGTGGATGTCGACGCGCTGAGCGAGCGCATAGGCGCCGGCGATTGCGCCGGAATCCGCGGCGCGCTGCAATTGGCGCTTCCAGACGGTCAGCTGGATCGTGTCGACCGCGACCGCGGCCGCGCCCAGAAGCAGCGGCATCACCGCCGCTCCGACCACGAGCACGTTGCCGCGCTCGCTCGAAGTCAGATCCTTAAGCCAGCTCAATGCCCTCATCGTCCACTTCCTCATCGGTGCAAAGCGCAGCTAGAGGGGACCGAGTTAGGGCCGCCGGGTTAGGGACTCATTGAACGCAATGGTTACCGCCCGATTCAGCCTGTTTGGGTCGGTGCGTGGTGACGGTTGGCCACGCGCTTCAACCCATCGCGGAACGTCTCTCCCCCAAAATTCATCAGCAGACCCAAGGGCAGATCTAGAAGCCGCAAATACGTCAGCACCTGCTTCGAGTGAACAGGGGCCAGCCGCTCCGTCGACTTGAGCTCCACGATCAGGCAGCGCTCGATCAACAGATCCGGGCGAAGCCCATCGCGTATGCGAATACCGTCATATTCGATGTCGACCGGCTTCTGCCGCTCGACAAGGACGCCGGCGCGCGCGAGCTTGGCAGCAAGCAGCGTTTCGTACACGGACTCGAGTAGACCAGGACCCAGGTCATGATGGATCCTGAAGCCGCACTCGATCGCCAGCGCGGCCAGCTTTTCAACGTCGGACATGGTCGGGCCCCTTGCCTCTAATGCCCGGCGCCGCGACTCCCTTTTTCAAGAGAAGGCGCAAAGGCGCAAAGGCGCAACGTAGAAGTCCCTCTCTGCGCGCAGCGCATCGAGCGCGAGGATTATGAGACCCCCTGCCGGGAATACAAAAATCACATTGGGCACGAGACTGCTCTCTACGTAGCGCCTTTGCGCCTTTGCGCCTTCTCTCAAAAAATAATGGCCTGCAGCCTGACAGGAGGGGCTCAGGATGCGCGGGGTCAGCGGGCGGCTGAATTGCCCCAGACTTTGGCCAGGCGGGATTCTCGGCCGCAGCGCCAGCGGTAGTATTTGTATTTGGTGGAATTCTTCTTGTAATAATCCTGGTGATAGCCTTCGGCCGCATAGAAGGGGGCGGCGGGCAGGATCCGGGTGGCGATCGGGCGCTTGAGGAGGGCCGCGGCGCGCGCCTTGGTGGCTTCGGCGATCCGGCGCTCGGCGGGATTGGCGACGAAGATGGCCGAGCGGTACTGGCTGCCGCGGTCGCAGAACTGGCCGCCGCCGTCGAGCGGATCGATCGTCCGGAAGAAGCGGGCGACCAGCCTGGCGTAGCTGACCTTCGCCGGATCGTAGACGACCCTGACCACTTCGATATGCCCGGTCCCCCCGGCCGAGACCTGCTCGTAAGTGGCGCTCGAGGCCTTGCCGCCGGCATAGCCCGAGGTGGTCGAGACGACTCCCGGGATCTTGTCGAAATCGGATTCGGTGCACCAGAAGCAACCCCCCGCGAAGACCGCGGACGCCAGCTTGCCGCCCGGCGCCGCGGCGCCGGGGTGATTCGGGAGCAGGGCGAAAGCGAGCCCCGCCATGAGCAGGAGCGCCCCGAGGAGGGCCTGCCTGATCCGGCTCATGCCGGGCGGAACTTCAAGGCGAGGCCGTTCATGCAGAAGCGCTTGCCCGTCGGCCTCGGACCGTCGTCGAAGACGTGGCCGAGATGGCCGCCGCAGCGCCGGCAATGAACCTCGGTCCGGACGGCGAAGAGCGTCCGGTCGGGCCGGGTTCGCACGGCATTGGGAAGCGGGGCGGTGAAGCTGGGCCAGCCGGTGCCGCTGTCGAACTTGGCGGCCGAGCTGTAGACCGGCAGATCGCAGCCGGCGCACAGGAAGGTGCCGCGGCGCTTCTCCCGGTCAAGCGGGCTCGATCCGGCACGCTCGGTGGCGGCTTCGCGAAGCACGGAATAACGTTGCGGGCCGAGCATCCGGCGCCATTCGGCGGGGGTCTTCGTCACCTCGAACCGTTCCGCCGCCTCGGCCGGGGTGCTGCTTCGGCCGAAGGCGAAGAAGCCGGCACCCGCGGCGACTGCGAGCGCGGCGACGGAGCCGATCAGGCCGCGTCGGGAAACTTTGTCGTCGTTCATGAAGGACGCCTCTCGTGGAGGCCTCTAATGTAGGAAGGCTGAGCGAGTTCGCCACCCTGGGCGAAAGGCGGGGAGTGTCCTCCCCGCCGCGGAGCGGTGGGGAGGACTAATTTAGAACTCGATCCCGACCCGCCCGTAGAGGAAGCGGCCGTTGAAGCCGAAGGGGGAGAAGATCGAGAAGGGGATATATTCCTGGTTGGCGGGATAGACTCCGCCGATCGACGCCGGCCGCGCTCCGAAGGGGGAGCGGGTCGGGTAGACGTCGAACAGATTGTTGGCGCCGATCGCCAGCTCGAGCCGGTCGAACGCCTTGTAGCGCAGCTCGAGGTCGGTGATCCATTTGGCCTTGAGGAAGATGTCGTCCGGTCCGAAGGCGGTCAGGCTGAGCGCATTGGGCGCGAGCGGCGCCGCCGCGCCGGGCGAGACGACCTTGCCGTAGCGGGTGGTCCGGGCGGTGATTCCGAGAGCGCCGATCTCTCCGTCGGCGCTGAACACGATCTTGTCGCGCGGCTGGCCGTGGGTGAAGCGGAGCCCCTCGACCCGGCCGAACAGGACCAGTCCGGGGATGGTGGCGAGCGGCCCGAGCGCGTTGAGGCGCTCGTCGATCCGGGTCTTGTTGTAATTGTAGGCGGCGGAGAGAGACCAATTGCCCAGACCCGCCATCCGGGTGCGGTAGACGGCGACGACGTCGATGCCGCGGGTCCTCGTGTCGAGACCGTTGATGAAGAAGCGCGCCGCTCCGACGCTCTGGAATCCGTTGGCGTCGAGGATCGCCTTCACCGCTGTGTTCTGGGCCGCTGTGCCGCTGCCCGCGGCGCCGAGATTCTCGGTGAGGACGATTCGGTCGTCGATGTCGATCTGATAGAGGTCGGCGGTGATGGTGAGGCCGCGCATCGGGTTGGCGGTGGCGCCGAGGCTGATGTTGAACGATTTCTCCGGCTCAAGCGGCTTCGACCCGAGCGCCAGGGCGACCGGGCTGTTCACGGCGAGGGTCGAGATGTCGACCGGCAGGCCGCCGATGAAATTGGTCGATGTCGTCGTGAAGAATTGCTGGTGAAGCGACGGGGCGCGGAAGCCGTTGGAGACCGAGCCGCGGAGCGCGAAGCCCTCGACCGGCTCCCAGCGCGCGGCGAACTTGCCGTTCCAGGTCGATCCGAAATCGGAGAAATGCTCGTAGCGGCCGGCGATGGTCGTGGTGACCCCCTCGATCGGATCGGTGTCGAGCTCGACATAGGCGGCCCAGCTGTGGCGGCCGACGTCGGTGGCGCTGGAGGCGGGAATGCCCGGGAAGCCCTGGGCGCCGGCGGGCGCGGCGCGGCCGGGGAAGCTGCAAACCCCCGTCCCGGCGTTGAAGACGCCCTGCTGGGTCGTGCAATTGGCCGCGGTCGTGGTGATCGACGCCCGGAAGAAGGGGCCGGTGGCGTAGGACTGGAGGTCGCCCGGGCGGATCTCGAAATGCTCCTTGCGATATTCGGTGCCCGCTGCGACCGAGAGCGGCTTGGCGAAGCCGCCGATCGCGAACTCCTTCGAGAAATCGAGATTGGCGATGTTCTGGGAGTAGAACAGTCCGCCCGCGTCGAACACGCGCTGGCTCTGCGGCCCGAACGAGGTGTTGAGCGTGTCGCGAATCACATAGTCGAAGCGGTTCCGGCCGTGGCCGAACGAGAGGTCCGCCTTCCAGCCTCCGAAGAGAGTGCGAAGGCCGAGGGTCACCGCCATGTCGTCGAGATCGGTATCGATCAGCGGCAGGAACCCGTCCGGGGTCAGGGCGACGAAATTGGCGGCGTTCGGAGTCTGGTTGGGCGCGAGCACGCTGAAATCGCGGTTCTGGACGGCGCCCCCCTGTCTCCAGTTGGCGGCGCTGACCGTGTCGCGGTGGCCGTAGGAGCCGAAGCCGTAGAGCTCCCAGTCTCCGCCAAGCTCCATGCCGGCGTTGACGAACAGATTATAGTCGACGGTGTCGGGGTCGCCGAACCGGAACTGGAGGCGGTTGAAGCTCACCTCGCGCACGTCGAAGGCCGGAGGCGCGGGGCGGTTGTAATTGGGCCTGAGGTCGAAGCCGGCGCGGTTGGTGCGGTTGCGGTCGCGGAACTCGGCGGTGACGTTGAAATAGCCGCCGGGCCCCATCGGCAGCCCGATATTGGCGCCGATGGTGAGCTGGCGGCCGTCGTCGGCGTCGCGCTCGCGTGGCGAGTTGGCGAGGAAGTAGCGGTTGTCGGACGGATCGAGCTGGGGCTGGCCGCCGCTGAGCTGGAGGCTGGTGACGTGGGCGACGTTCTCGACTTCGGTGTAATATTTGCCCCAGGTGACCGAGGCGCGGCCGCCGCTGCTCGAATTCTTGAGCTGGATGTTGATCACCCCGGCGATCGCGTCGGAGCCGTATTGGGCGGCCGCACCGTCGCGAAGCACCTCCACCCGGCCGATGGCGAGGCCCGGGATGAGGTTCATGTCGACGGCGGCGCTGCCGCGGCCGACCGTTCCGTTGATGTTGAGCAGCGAGGAGACGTGGCGGCGCTTGCCGTTGATCAGGACCAGGGTCTGGTCGGGGCTGAGGCCGCGAAGGGTGGCCGGGCGGAGCGCGTCCGAGCCGTCGGCGATCGAGGGCTGAGGGAAGTTGAAGCTCGGCACCAGCTGGTTGAGGATCTTGTTGGTCTCGGTCTGGCCGGAGTTGACGATCGCCTCGGAGCCGATGACGTCGACCGGGACCGGGCTGTCGGCGACGGTGCGGTCGCTTCGCCGGGTGCCGGTGATAACGATCGTCGAATCGGGTGCCGGCTGGGCGTCGGCCTCCGCGGCGGCCTCGTCCTGGGCGGCGGCGGCCTCTTCGGCCGTGTCCTGGGCGAAGGCGGGCGCGGCGCTCAGCGCCAGCGCGGAAAGACTCGTCAGCAGAGCGAGGCGCGAGGTGCGAACCATTTGAAATCCCCCTGAAACCGGCGGCCGCCGCCGCCCATTGGACCCAGCTTATGTATATCCCCGCCGCAGGGAAGGGTTTTCTGCTGCAACGCACCGAAGGCGCTTCTACTGTGCCCGCCGCACCACAGCGCGAAAAGCCTTGGTGGGGAGCGCCCGGCGCGGCTAAGGGCGCCTTCATGACCACTCCACTGACCGTCGACCTTCCCCACAAGCTCGGAGCCCAGGAGGCCCGGCGCCGGATCGAGCGCAATGTCGGAAAGCTGACCGACCATATACCGGGCGGGGCCCAGGTCGACTCGCGCTGGACCGGCGACCGGCTCGACCTCGATGTCGGCGCGATGGGCCAGCAGGTGTCGACCCAGATCGAAATCCAGGAGACGCTGGTTCGGATGACGGTCAACCTGCCGCCGGCCCTGACCTTCTTCCGGGGGATGATCGAGCCGCTCATCCGGAGCCAGGGCGCGGCGATGCTCGAGGACAAGAGCAAGAAGGCCTGAGCCCCGTCATCCCGGCGGAGGCCGGGACCTCAGGACGAGAAGTCTCGGCGGGTCTCCCCGAGGTCCCGGCTTACGCCGGGATGACGGGCGGAGATCACGCCGGCCGCTTCTTCTTCGCATTCCTCGGCGGCCCCTCGCTCCGGGTGATCGAGACGATCAGGCAGCGATTGCCGTCGACTAGGATGTGGCTGCCCTGGTCGAGGCTGAGCCGGCCGCGCGTATCGTAGCCGATGGCGTGCGCCCACTTCAGGCCGAAGCAGGGGCCGCCGATCTCGGCCCGATACCAGCGGCGCTGGCGGTCCTCGAGATAGAGGATTTCGTCGCTCGGAGCCTCGAAGTTGCGGATCGAGCGGGCATGGGTTGCAAAGGGGATGCTCACCTCGGGGGCCCGGGCGGGGGCGGGCGAGGCGAGGGCGGGAGCCGCCACTGCCGAGGCCAGGAGCGTGAGGAGGATGGTCTTCATGGCTCCCCATAGCACAGGGCGGCTGAACCGTCGGTGACGAAGGCGGCTTGCCTCGCCGCCGCGCGGCGCTAGCATCGCGCCCACACGGCGGGAGGGCTCGGGCAAGATGCGGCATGTGGCGATCATCGGCTCCGGACCGGCGGGCTATTATACCGCCGAGGCGCTCCAGAAGCACTTCGGCGACGAGGTCCAGATCGACGTGATCGACCGGCTTCCCGTGCCTTACGGCCTGATCCGCTCGGGAGTCGCTCCCGACCACCAGTCGATCAAGGCGGTCTATCGGCGCTACGAGAAGGTGGCGCTGTCCCCCAACGTCCGTTTCGTCGGCAATGTGTGCGTGGGTCCCGACGTGACCGTGGCGGAGCTGGTGGAGCTTTACGACGCCGTCGTCCTCGCCACCGGAGCCCCGAACGACCGGCCGCTCGAGCTTCCCGGAAGCGACCTTCCCGGCGTCGTCGGCTCGGCCGCCTTCGTCGGCTGGTATAACGGCCATCCGGATTTCACCGACCTCGACCCGCCGCTCGACGTGGCCGCCGCCGCTGTGATCGGCAACGGCAACGTCGCCCTCGACGTCGCCCGCATTCTCGCCAAGACCAGGGCCGAATTCGCCGGCTCCGACATTGTCGGCCGGGCGCTCGATGCCCTGGAGGCGAGCGCGATCCGGACGATCCATGTGCTCGGCCGCCGGGGTCCGCACCAGATCGCGATGACCCCCAAGGAGCTGGGCGAGCTCGGCCATCTCGAGGCGGCGGCGCCGCGGGTCGACCTCGCCGACTTCCCGCCGCAGGCCGACGACGCCCTGCTCGAGCCCGGCATGCGCAAATCGGTTACCCATTTGCGCGACTTCGCCAATCTCGCGCAGGACAAGCGCAAGACGATCGACTTCGATTTCTTCGCGATGCCGGTGGCGGTCGAGGGCGAGGGGAAGGTGGAAAGGCTGATCGTCGAGCGCACCGAGCTCACCGACGATCTGCGCTCGGTCGGCACCGGCGAGCGCTACGAGGTCGAATGCGGGCTGGTGATCAGCTGCATCGGCTACCAGACCCCGCCGATCGAAGGCGTTCCCTACGAGCACGGCCGCGGCCGCTTCGCCAACCGGGACGGAGTGATCGGGGGCGGCCTCTATTGCGTCGGCTGGGCCCGGCGCGGCCCCACGGGCACGATCGGCACCAACCGCCCCGACGGCTTCGAGGTCGCCGAGACGATCCACTCCGCCTGCCCGCCTGGCGACGGCGGCAAGACGGGCGGCGCCGGCCTCGACACCCTGCTCCATGCCCGCGGAGTCGAGCCGGTCGCCTTCCGCGACTGGCAGCGCATCGAAGCCGCCGAGACCGGTCGGGCCCGGGAGGGCAGCCCCCGCGAGAAGTTCACGAGCATCGCCGAGATGATCGCCGCGCTGGGCCGCTGAGCCTCCGGTGCAACTTCCGAAGCGGACCTATCTGTAGGATATTTCGAGCGCTGATGTTCATATGTTGTTCTTCTAGCCGAGTCGCGGACTGGCAGCGCTCTTTGACATTGTGAGATGGACCTCGGGAAGGCGCCGAGCAGCGCCGCCGGTCCGGGCCGCCCATCCGGACTGGACGCTTGCGCTCCCGGACGGGCTCCCTTATTGAGCGCCCCCTGTCTCCCGGGCGGCCTTCGAGCCGGATCCGGTCGGGGAGTAGCTCAGCCTGGTAGAGCACTGTCTTCGGGAGGCAGGGGCCGGAGGTTCGAATCCTCTCTCCCCGACCATTTTTCCGATCTGGTTCGCTGCACGTATATCTCATGCCTTCGGTGGGCGCCGTAGCTGCACGGGGCCGGCTCCGCATCGTGATGGGGTGCGTTCGCCCGAATGCTCACGTTATAGAATTCGTAGCAAACCTAGACATACAAGAAACTTCACATATATATGAACTCGAATCACGGTCGAGTTATGCTGAAGCCTGACGGATACACCATCCGATTCCCTAAAGAGGGTGGTCCGCCAGGCGAGCATGGATCGGTCGCGTTCAAGGAAAAGCACTGGAAAATGTTCCAGAAGGACATCAAGCCCGAGGCCCGCGCCCAAGTGGAGGCGGTGATGAAGGCTTGGTGCCGATTTGGCCCCCGGGACCTGCCTCCCCAGAAGTTCAAGTTCGAGATGCAATATCAGAAAGGCGGAAAGAGCGCGCGGATTGACGTCTTCAAAGGGTGGCAGGTGCGCTTTTACGGAACGACGGCGCAGATCGGCGGGAAGCCTATGTTCCTGATCACCGGTGCCGACTTGTCGAAGAAGAAGAACCAAGCCGACCAAGCCATTCTCGAGGCCGCCGGAAAGGCGGCATACCAGCTACTACACCGCTAACGACAGGCATATGAAATGACCGATAATCATAGCAGCAAGCCCATCGACGATCATGCTTATGAGCAGTTGGTCGCCGAGGAAGAGCTGATCCTTCACGCTCAGATGCTGATTCAGCGCGTCCTCAACGATCGAAAGATCACGCAGAAGCACCTCGCGGCCAAGCTCGGTGTCGGGGAATCCTATGTGAGCCAGATGCTCGGCGGTTCGGCGCGCAACCTCACTTTGCGAACCATCGCCCGCGTCATGAAGGCTCTGGATGTCAAGGCGACTATTGTCCTTGATGACCATGCTGGCGCGAGCCTGGCCGAAACGCCGGCCGGCGACTCCAAGTCGAAGATTGGACGTGCGATAACCAGAAGGCCGAGCTGACTGGGGTCTACTCGTACGTCGCTTCGTGCCTCGAGGGGCGGCGCAAGCTACTCAGCGTTACCTGTCGCTATCTTTCGACCTACCGGCTCTCGGATCTTTGCGACGATGAAGCCGGCCGCCAATTCCTGGTGCGGGTCGGACGCTTCTCGGCCTATCCCTATTTCAGGTCGGTTTTCGCGACCCTGACTCAGCAGAGCGGAATCATGCTGCCGCCATTGCCCGTGATATCGGATGGGCCCAGGTGGGTGAACTCGCCGGCGGACGCAGCAAAGCTGAGCGGGCCCAAACGGGATTAGTGCTGTGGCCTCACTACCACGGGGCGAGCCATTTTGGCCGGCCTTTTCAGGCTGTTCCAACTCGGCGATCCCAGCTTCTGCGCCTAGGGCTTCAGAATTCGATCTCCCACGCACTCGGAACCATCTCGTAGGAACCGGCCGCCGCGGGAAACGGACTGACACCGCCGCTCCCGCCTGCTAGGGCCGCGCCATGCTCAACCTCAACGCGATCACGGTCCGCCTCGGCGGGCGGACCATCCTTGACGGAGCGACCGCCTCGCTTCCGCCCGGCGGCCGCGTCGGGCTGATCGGGCGGAACGGGGCGGGCAAGTCGACCCTGATGCGGGTCGTCGCCGGGCTGATCGAGCCCGACGGAGGAGCGGCCGAGATGCCTCGGGCGGCGCGGATCGGCTATATCGCCCAGGAGACGCCGGCCGGCGCCGCAACCCCGTTCGAGACCGTGCTCGCCGCCGCCTTGGAGCGGGCGAGGCTTCTCCACGAGGCGGAGGAGACGGACGACGCCCACCGCCTCGGCGACATACACGACCGGCTGAACGCGATCGGCGCGCATGCCGCCCCGGCCAAGGCGGCCCGGATCCTGGTCGGGCTCGGCTTCGACGAGGAGATGCAGCAACAGCCGCTCGACAGCTTCTCCGGCGGCTGGCGGATGCGCGTGGCGCTCGCCGCCTTGCTTTTCTCCGGGCCGGACCTGCTGCTCCTCGACGAGCCTTCGAACCATCTCGACCTCGAAGCGACCTTGTGGCTCGAGAATTTCCTCAAGGGCTACCGCGCGACGATGCTGATCGTCAGCCACGAGCGCGATCTTCTGAACAACGTCGCCGACCACATCCTCCATCTCGAGCAGGGCAGGCTGAGCCTCTATCCCGGCGGCTACGACGCGTTCGAGACCCAGCGCGCCGAGCGGCTCGCCCAGCTCGAATCGGCGCGGGCCAACCAGGCGGCGCAGCGGGCCCGGCTCCAGGATTATATCGCCCGCAACTCGGCCCGGGCGAGCACCGCCAAGCAGGCCCAGTCGCGGGTCAAGGCGCTGGCGCGGATGGCGCCGATCGCCGCGGTCGCGGAGGATCCGAGCCTCAGCTTCGACTTCCCGAGCCCGGCCGAGCTGAGGCCGCCGCTCGTCCAGCTCGACATGGCCGCGGTCGGCTACGCGCCGGGCAAGCCTGTGCTCCAGCGCCTCGACCTCCGGCTCGACCCCGAGGACCGGCTCGCCCTGCTCGGCCGCAACGGCAACGGCAAGACGACCCTCGCGCGGCTCCTCGCCGCCCAGCTGCCGGCGATGGAAGGGGAGATGCGGGCCTCGGGCAAGCTCAAGGTCGGCTATTTCACCCAATATCAGGTCGAGGAGCTGAACGGCGACGAGACCCCGCTCCAGCACATGGCGCGGCTGATGCCCAAGGCGCCCCCGGCGGCGGTCCGGGCCCAGCTCGGCCGGTTCGGCTTCTCCGGCCTGAAGGCGGTGATGCGGGTCGGCGACATGTCGGGCGGCGAGCGGGCGCGGCTTGCGCTCGCCCTGATCACCCGCGAGGCGCCGCACCTCCTGATCCTCGACGAGCCGACCAACCATCTCGACGTCGACGCGCGCGAGGCCCTGGTCCAGGCGCTGAACGATTATCGCGGCGCCGTCGTCCTCGTCAGCCACGACCGCCACATGCTCGAGCTGACCACCGACCGGCTGGTGCTCGTAGACGGCGGAACGGCGCGCGAATATGCCGGAAGCCTCGACGATTATACCGACCTCATCCTCGGCCGGAACCAGGAGGGCGCCGGCGACCGTCAGCCGGGCGGCAAGCGAAACCGCAAGGACGAGCGCCGGGCCGAGGCGGAGGCGCGCGCACAGGGCCAGTCTCTGCGCAAGACGGCCCAGGCCGCCGAGGCCGAGATCGCGAAGCTGGAGAAGCGCAAGACGGAGATAGAGCGGGCGATGTTCGATCCCGCTTCGGCAAGCGCCGAGGATTCGAAGCGAACGATGACCGAGCTGATGAAGCTCCTCGCCGCCAACGGGGAGCAATTGGCCGATGCCGAGCGCCGCTGGCTGGAAGCGTCGGAGGCGATGGAGAAGTCGAAGGCGGCCTGAGACCCCGCTTCGTCATCCTGAACTTGTTTCAGGATCCAGTCCGGATGCGGCAGGACGGTGGAGGCCTGGACCCTGAAACAAGTTCAGGGTGACGAGGGCTACGCCACAGCCACTCCGACTTCCCGAAACCGCTCCTCCGCTTCATCCGCCGTGGTTCCGCCCGCGGCCGGCATGGCGATGGCCCGGGTGAATTGCTTGAGCACCAATGCCTCGAAGCCGTCGCGCACCGCGTCCAGGGCGGAATAAGCGACGCAGAAATCGTAGGCGAGGCCGACCAGCACGCAGCGCCGCACATTCTTGTCCCGCAGATAGCCGGCGAGGCCGGTGCGGGTGGTCCGGTCGTTCTCGTAGAAAGCGGAATAGGAATCGACGCCGGGGTGGAAGCCCTTGCGAAGGATGAGATGGGCCCGCTCCAGCGCCGGCGCCAGCGCCGGGTGGAAGTCCGCCCCGCCACTGCCCTGGACGCAATGGTCGGGCCACAGCACCTGCTCGCCATAGGGCATTTGCGTCGTCGCGAAGGGCTCGGCGCCTTGATGGCTGCTGGCGAAGGAAGCGTGACCGCTCGGATGCCAATCCTGGGTCACCACCACCAGCTCGAAGCGCGATGCGATCCCGGCGATCCCGGGCATGATCTCGTCCCCCCCGGCGACGGCGAGGGCTCCGCCGGGGCAGAAATCGAGCTGGGGGTCTACGATGATCAGGGCGTCGCCCGATTGCGCTTCGAAGCTCACCTGGTCCTCCTCACACCTTCACCGGAGCATCGGCCATGCCTTCGCTTCCGAACACCGCGCGATAGGCCTCGACCTCCTCGGCCGGCCCGGTCGCCTTCGCGAAATTGTCGCTGAGCTTCACCGCCGGATCGCCGTTCACCGACGCTACCTTGCAGACCAGCGAGAGCGGCTTCATCCGCTCCGCCCCCTCCGGGTGGCAGCCGATGAAGTCGTTGGTGAAATTGGTCCCCCAGCCGAAGCCGGCCTGGACCCGCCCGGCGAAGTGGCGCTGGATCGCCGGGATGTCGGCCCCGTTCGGCTCCGCGCCGGGAAGCGCCACGTCGAGCCCGTCAGCGAAGATGATCAGCTTCTTCGCGGCCACCGTTTCCGGCATCACTCCGAGCCGGTCCCAGAAGCCGAGCAGCTCCTCCCCCGCCGCAATCGGCGCCTTCGAATCGGGGCGCGCGCCGGTCCAGTAGCTCACCCATTGCGGCGCCCCCTTCAAAAACTGGGTGGTGCCGTAAGTGTCCGGGAGGAAGACGAGGAGGTTCCCGCTATACTGGTTCTGCCATTGCTGGAGCACCTTGTATTGCGACTGGCGGAGCGCCTCGTCGTCGCCCGGGACGCGCTGGCGGGCGAGGGCGGCGAAGACCATCGGAAGCTCGTGCGCGTTGGTGCCCTTGGCCTCGAGCCCGTGCTTCATCGCCAGGAAGACGTTGGAGGTGCCGGTGAAGCCCTCGCCGAGCAGCTCGCGGGCGGTGAGGATGCAATGCTCCTGCCACAGGAAGCCGTGGCGGCGGCGGGTCCCGAAGTCGGAGAGGTTGAGGCCTTCGAGCCCCTTCAGCCGTTCGAGCTTGGCGTAGAGCTTCACCTTCGCCCGGGCGTAAAGGATGTCGAGCTGGCCCCGCGACATCGCCTTCAGCAACGCCCGCGAGCGCAGCTCGTTGACGATCGCCAGGGCGTATATCTCCCAGAGCGTCGTCTCCCACCAATGGCCGTCGAAGACCAGCTCGATCTGGCCGTCGTCGGTCCGCGACAATTCGTAATCGGGCAGCTTGAACGCGCGCAGGGTGTCGAGATAGCCCGGCTTGAAGATCCCGGTCTGGCCGTAGAAGCTCTGGCCGCGCAGGTAGACGATCTCGGTCGGCGTGAAGCGGAGCGTCCGGACGTGGTCGAGCTGCTCGCGCACCGCTTCGAGCTCGATCTCGTCCGCCAGCCTGACCGACTTCGTGCGGTTGGTCATACGCCAGGCGACCCGCTCGTTGGGATAATGCTCCCAGATGAACTGCTGCATCAGCAGCTTGTAGAAATCGGTGTCGAGCAGCGACCGGACGATCGGATCGAACGGGAAGCCGTGGTTCCAGGCGCGGGTGGCGAAATCCATGGACGGCTAGCCGTCATCCCGGCGAAAGCCGGGACCTCGGGGGGACCCGCCGAGACTTCCTGTCCTGAGGTCCCGGCCTTCGCCGGGATGACGTATCGTCACCACACCCCCACCGCCGCCCTAACGTCCTTCATCGTCGCCTCCGCCCGCTCGGCGGCGGCTTCGCCCGACCGGCGCAGGAAGGCGATCAGCCCGGCTTCGTCGCCGCGTATCTCCGCGAAGCGCTGCTGGATCGGCTCGAGCCCGGCGACCACCGCTTCGGCGACGCCGGTCTTGAGATTGCCGTAGCCCTGGCCGTCGAAGCGCTTCAGCGCCGCCTCCCAGCTGCCCCCGACGAAGGCATGATAGATGGTGATAAGGTTCCTCACCCCCAGCGAAAGGTCCTCGGCGTCGACGGCGGTGCGGGAATCGGTCTTGGCCGATTTGAGCTTCTTGAGGATCGAGCCGGGCGGGTCGAGCAGGCTGATGGCGTGACCCGGCTTGTCCGAGCTTTTCGACATCTTCGACTCGGGGTCGTCGAGCCCCATGATCCGGGCGCCGACCTTCTGGACCATGATCTCCGGCCGGGTGAACCGGTAACCGAACAAATGCGTGAAGCGCTGGGCGATATCCTGGGCGATCTCGATATGCTGGCGCTGGTCCTCGCCGACGGGAACCAGGTCGGTATGGTAGAGGAGGATGTCGGCGGCCTGGAGGATCGGATAGGCGTAGAGGCCGACCCCGACGCTGTCCGCGCCTTCCGACTTGGACTTGAACTGGGTCATCCGGTTCATCCAGCCCATCGGGGTGACGCAATTCAGCATCCAGGCCAGCTCGGCATGCTGGCGGACGTGGCTCTGGATGAAGACGAGGGATTTTTCGGGGTCGATCCCGCAGGCGAGGTAGAGGGCCGCGACGTCGAGGCTGTTGGACCGCAGCCGCTCCGCCTCGATCGCTTCCGGCACGGTCAGGGCGTGCAGGTCGACGATGCAGAAGATGTTGTCATGCTTGTCCTGCTCCCGAACCCAGAGGGATACGGCGCCGATATAATTTCCGAGATGCAGGCCGCCGGTCGGCTGGATCCCGGAAAAGACGGTCTTTTTCGCTTTCGTCGAGGACAAGTTCGAAGCTCCCTATGCCCGTGCGGGCCGTAACCGGGCGGGCGGGGCGAGCGCAAGCCGCTGACGATTGACGAGCGGGCTGGGACGGCTAGCCTGCGCCCATGACGAAGCCGCGCCTGTTCGATTATTTCCGTTCGTCCGCCAGCTACCGGGTCCGGATCGCCCTCAACCTCAAGGGCATCGCCTATGACAGCGTTCCGCTCAATCTGCTGGAGGGCGGCCAGAAGGGGGACGGCTACCGCGCGATAAATCCGCAGGGTCTCGTCCCGGCGCTCGAGATCGACGGGCGGATCCTGGTCCAGAGCCTCGCCATCGTCGAATATCTCGACTCCACCCGTCCGGACCCGGCGCTCGTCCCGGCCGATCCCGCCGACGCCGCCCGCGTCCGCACGCTGGCGCTGGTCGTCGCGTGCGACATCCATCCGGTGAACAATCTGCGCGTGCTCAAATATCTGTCGGGGCCGCTCGGCCAGCCGCAGGAGGCGCGCGACTCCTGGTACCGGCACTGGGTGAGCGAAGGCCTCGCCGCGCTGGAGGCGATGGCGGCGCCGCGCGCCGGCCGGTTCCTGTTCGGCGACTCTCCCACTCTCGCCGACATCTGCCTCGTCCCGCAGATGTTCAACGCCCGCCGCTTCGAGGTTGCGCTCGACGACTATCCGACGCTGGCGCGGGCGGATGCCGAGGCGAACCGGCTCGAAGCCTTCGCGGCCGCGCATCCGGACGTTATAGGTCCGTCGGCATAGGAGGATTCGAGGATGGGCAGAGTCGAGGCGGTGGCGAACATGGCGGATGCGGCGCCCCTGGCGACGCTCGAAATCCCGCCCATGAAGGATCGGGTCTCGCCCGAGGAATGGAAGATCCGGGTCGATCTCGCCGCGGCCTACCGGCTGGTCGCTCATTATGGCTGGGACGACCTCATCTTCACTCATCTCTCCGCGCGGGTGCCCGGGCCCGAGCACCATTTCCTGCTCAACCCGTACCAATTGATGTTCGAGGAGGTGACCGCCTCGAGCCTGGTCAAGGTCGGGATGGACGGCAATCCTGTCGGTGACACGCCTTTCATGACCAACGCCGCCGGCTTCACCATCCATTCGGCGATCCACATGGCCCGGGAGGATGCCCAGGCGGTCATCCACCTCCACACGGCGCACGGCCAGGCCGTCTCCGCCCACGGCGAGGGTCTGCTTCCCCTCACCCAGACGGCGATGCTGATCCGGGACGAGGTCGCCTATCACGACTATGAGGGAGTCGCCGTCGACCTCGACGAGCGCGAACGGATCGTCGCCGATCTCGGCGCCAAGGGCGCAATGCTTCTGCGCAACCACGGAACCCTGACGGTCGGGGAGACGATCGGCGAGGCGTTCGTCAGGATGTACTTCCTAGAGCGCGCCTGCGAGGCGCAGATCCTCGCTTTGTCGGCCGGCGAGAACAATCTCAACAACCCGCCCCAGGGCTCGCCGGAGGTCACCGCCCAGCAAGGCAAGATCGGCCTCAAGCTCGCGGCGGGCGCGCTCGCCTGGCCGGCGCTCCTGCGCAAGGCGTACAGGCTGGATCCGAGCTTCGCGACGTAGGAGAACGCCTCCCCTCCCTGGAAGGGAGGGGTCGGGGGTGGGTCCGCCGAAGGCGGCCGAAACTCAGTGTCAGGAAAGTCTCGCTACGCTCGCCTACCCGCCCCCAGCCCCTCCCTTGCAGGGAGGGGAGGAGGAGGCAGCGGACCAGATCAGAACCGGAACCTGCCCGTCAGGCCGAAAGTGCGCGGCTCGGCGAGGAAGGCGGAGAAGATCTGCCGTCCGCCCGGATATTGCGGGTCGGTAAAAGCCGCGGTGCGCGCTCCTTCCTGGAAGGGCGAGTTGAACGCGACCTGGGTGTAGCCGACGTTGAAGATGTTCTGGGCCCAGGCCTCGATCGCCCAGCGCTCGCCCGCGCCGCGGATGCCGATGCGGGCGTTGAACAGGGCGTAGCTGTCCTGCTCCTTCTGCGGAAACAGATCGGAGCCGGTGTTGAAGTCGTCGGTGAGGCGGGTGTCGACATAGAAGAGACCGCTCATCCCCGAATTGCCGATCCGCGGAGTCCAGGCCAGCGAGCCGGTGACGACGAACTCCGGAGCGTTGGAGAGATTGTCGCCGGGCAGCTTGCGGAGCGCCGGATCGAGCGGAGCGCCGCTGTCGTTGCCGACCAGCTGGTCGCGGTAGCGGGTTTCGGCGTAGGTGAGCCCGAAGGTGAAGTTGAGGTCGCGGTGGGCGCGGAGCGCGGCCTCCACCTCGAGGCCCTCCGACCGGACTCCGTAGCCGACCTCGCTCGCCGGGCAGGCGCCCGTCGCTGCGGCCGGGTTGGCGATCGGGTTGGCCGCCGGCGGAGCCACGAAGTTGGGAGCCCCCGGAAGGGTGCTCTGGTCGCGGTCCGCTCCGTTCAGGCTGATGCCGCAGCCGTTCACCGTCTGGACGAGGAAGACGGTGCCGTTGAACGTGTTCAGCTGGAAGTTCTTGAAATCCTGCCGGAACAGCACGGTGTTCACGGTGAGAGCGCCGAGCGACATCTTGGCGCCGAGCTCGTAGGCGGTGTTGATCTCGGGATCGAACTGGAGATTGCCGACCAGCGCCTGGGCGCCGCCGGGAGTCGCCGAGAACGGAAGCACCGGTGCCTTGAGCGCCGAACGGTCGAGGTTGAAGCCGCCCGCCTTGTAGCCGCGCGAATAGCTCGCATAGACCATGATGTCCCGGCTCGGCTTGAAGGAAAGGATGCCGGTGCCGGTGAACTCATCCTCGCTTCGCTCGTCCGAGATCGAGACTCCGTTGAGCTCGGCGGTCGAATTGCCCTGGCAGGTAAGCCCGATCAGGCCCGCGGCGAGCGGCGCCAGGCCGGGATTGGCGAGCAGCGGCAGAAGCGCGGCCTGCTGCTGCGGGCAGGCGAGATTGTCGTTGCCGAAGGTCGCGTCCAGCTCCTTCTTCTCGTTCGTGTAGCGAAGACCGACGGTCAGCGCGAGCGTATCGGTGATGTGGAAGATGTTGTGCGTGAACAGCGCGTAATTGCGGCTGTCCTGGCGATAGGTGTCCAGGGTGCTGCCGCGATCGTTCACCCCTTCGAGCCGGTTGAAGGCAGCGAGGATAGTCGGTCCGGCCGGGCCGAAGGGCGAGGGGATGCCCGGAGCGAGCGCGCCGCTGATGACCGCTTGGCCGGTGGGGCTGATGCAGGTCGGAGTGGTCGGGCTGTAGAAGCCGGCGAGGCCGGTGCCGGAAAGCAGGCGGCAGGTGGCGAACCGGCCATATTGGGTGCCGAACCTGAGATTGTCGGTGACCCTCAGCTTCTCGTCGGCGAAATAGCCGCCGACCAGCCAGTCGAGCTTGTCGCCGAAAGCCTTGCCCTGGAGCCGGAGCTCCTGGGTGAAGGTCTTGAACTCACGCTCGAGCCCGCCGTTGACCGGCGAGCGGTAGAGGATGTCGACGGGGCTGTAGTCGATGTCGCCCGGCTGCCCGGAAACATAGTCGCGATAGGCGGTGATCGACGTCAGGCTGACGTTCGGGCTGAGGTCGTAATTGACCTCGGCCGACAGACCCCAGTCACGCGTGTCGCCCTCGTAGGTGCGCCCCGGAGTGACGTAGAGGTCGCGGCTGAACGGATCGTTGAAGGCGATCAGGGGCGTGCCGAGGTCGCGGAGCACGTTGATGATGTTGTTGCCCTGGTCGTTGGTCCGGGCGGGGACTGCGCCCGGCTGAAGGAGCGGGGTCGCGGGCTCGTTGAGGTTGCCGATCAGCGGGTTGAAGTCGCGGTCGAGATAGACGGCGCCGCAGCAGGCCTCCTCGCGGCGCGTATAGTCGCCGATCAGGCGCACCGACAGGTCGGCATTGGGCTGGAACATCAACTGGCCGCGAACGAAGAAGCGGTTCCGGTTGTTGACGTCGTCGTTGTTGTTGACGTCGTCGTAGAAGCCGTCGCGCCGGGCATAGACTCCGTCGAGCCGGAAGCCGAGCGTATCGCCGATCGGGCCGGTCACGCCCGCGTCGGCGCGGATATAGTCGTAATTGCCGTAGGTCAGCGAGCCGAAGCCCTCGAACTGGTTCATGTTCGGCTTCTTGCTGATCACGTGGATCAGGCCGGCCGAGGCGTTGCGGCCGAACAATGTGCCCTGCGGTCCGCGAAGCACCTCGATGCGCTCGATTTCGCCGAGCTCGTTGAGGCCGACGCCGCTGCGCGAGCGGTAGACTCCGTCGACGAAGACGGCGACCGAGCTTTCGAGGCCGGGATTGTCGCCGACCGTGCCGATGCCGCGGATTCGCGCCGAGCCGTTCGCCTCGCTGCCCGTGGAGGAGACCAGCAGCGACGGAGCAAGCTGGTTCAGCTGGCGGATGTCCGAGGCGCCGCTGTTCTGAAGCGACTCGGCCGAGACCGCGGAAACGGCGATCGGGACGTCCTGGAGGATCTGGGTGCGGCCCTGGGCGGTGATGATGATGTCGCCCTCGTTGGTCGCTTCGGTCGCGACATTGTCGGCCGGGGCGACGTCGGCGTCCGCGTTGACCTCGCCCGCTTCCTCGACCGGGCTGGGCTCGCCGGTCGGGCTGGTCTGATCCTGAGCGTGAGCGGGTGTCGCGGCGAGCGCGCACAGGCCGGCCGAAACGAGCCAGAAGGACTTCGACATATTCCCCTCTCCCTTTTTGGGTTTAGGGCGAGAGCTACTGAAAAGGACCCCCGCCTTCCAGCCGAAATCCGCACTTTTCTGCGGGTTTCCGGGCCTTATGGCAATCGCGCAACAATTCAGTTTCGAAACGATACTTGCAATATGCGCATGCCGCTACGGAAAGCTGCCGTTTCCGACGGCAAGCCGTCATCCCGGCGAAAGCCGGGACCTCGGGGACCCCGCCGAGACTTCTCGCCGGGTCCCGGCTTCCGCCGGGATGACGGTGCGACCGCTTACTTCGGTGCCAGCACCATCAGCATCTGGCGGCCTTCCATGCGCGGATGCTGCTCGACCTTGGCGGTCTCGGCCACGTCGGCCTGGACCCGCTGAAGGAGCCGCATTCCGAGCTCGCCATGGGCAAGCTCGCGGCCGCGGAAGCGCAGGGTGATCTTCACCTTGTCGCCTTCCTTGATGAAGTCGTTCACCTTCTTCATCTTGGTGTCGTAATCGTGGTCGTCGATGTTCGGACGCATCTTGATCTCTTTGATCTCCTGCGTCTTTTGCGACTTTCGGGCGAGATTGGCCTTTTTCTGGGCCTCATATTTGAACTTGCCGACGTCGAGGAACTTGCACACCGGCGGATCGGCGTTGGG
>DASVVM010000136.1:0-5908 GCA_036386555.1 Allosphingosinicella sp. | reverse complement strand
CCTGCTGAACCTCATCCCCAAAGGGATAGGGTGACGACGATCCGACAGCCGACGCCGGACGCCGGGTGGCCACCCGGCGTCCGGCACTGCTCACGCAGCAAAGAAAGAATACATCATTCGGCTACCACGAGGGTGACGAACGGGACCGAGAGCGGCACAATGGCTCCATGTCCTGGCCCCAGCTCAGCGAAGCCCGCGACGGTCCCACCATCGCCGCCCTCCACCTTTACAGCCAGATCCTCGGCAAGGCCGCGGTCGCCCTTCTGCCCTGGCGCAACCATGGCTGGCACGTCACGCTCAGGGTTCACCCCCGCGGCCTGAGGACCGAGCCGCTCTACGGCTCGGCCGGACCGTTCGAGCTGGGCCTGGACCTGGCCGACCATCAATTCACCTTCGCCGACGGCGGCGGGGTCAGGCGCCTGCCGATCCGGCCGATGTCGGTGGCGCAGTTCCTCGGCGAGGTCATGGGGCTGCTGAAGGCGGCGGGCCAGGAGGTCCGGATCCACCCGGCGACGAACGAGCTCGACCCGCCCGTCCGCTTCGCCGACGACGACGCCCCCCGCGCCTACGATCGCGACAGCGCCGGGCGCCTACTCGGAGCTCTGCTGAACGCCGACCGGGTATTCCGTCTCTTCCGCTCGTCCTTCCTCGGCAAGGTGAGCCCGGTCCATTTCTTCTGGGGCAGCTTCGACCTCGCGCTGACCCGCTTCTCCGGCCGCCCCGCCCCGCTCCACCCCGGCGGAATCCCGCACCTGCCCGACGCGATCACCCGCGAGGCCTATAGCCACGAAGTCTCCAGCGCCGGCTTCTGGCCCGGCGGAGCGGGCGGCGGCGGGGACCCGTTCTTCTACTCCTACGCTTATCCCGCGCCGGAAGGCTTCGGAGCTGCGAAGGTCGCGCCGGAAGCGGCACGGTTCGACGATGCGCTGGGCGAGTTCGTCCTCCCCTACGAGGCGGTCCGAGCCGATTCGGACCTCCTCGCCTTCCTCGAATCCACCTACGCCGCCGCAGCCGGCCTCGCCAGCTGGGACCGCCGCGCTCTGGAATGCGAACCCGGCCTTCCCCGGGTGCCCAGGAGGCTCTGAACGCCCGGCCTTTCCGGCCAGGCGGGCCCCTTGGTGGGCTTCGTGATCTTTGTGCGAACCATCCGCAGCCCGAGCCGCGGCACCGCGCAGATGGGCTCGCACCGCGCCATCGGTGGCCGGCCGGCGAGGACCGGCGAAGGGACTCGAGCTAGTTGGCTTTGAGCCCCGCAGCGGTCAGCGCGTCGACCTGCTGGGACGCGCAGTTCATCGCCGCGGTCATGAAGCCCTCGTCGGCGGCGATGATGTCGCCGGCCCGGTTCATCTGGTCGAGAAAGGCCTGGAGCGGGTAGGCCGCCATCAGCTTGGCCATCGCCCCCTTGTCCTGCGGCGTCGCGACCGCCCCGCTCTCCATGCGGAGGCCGAGCGCCTTGAAGGCGGCATAGTCCGGCCCCTCGTAGAAGCTGACCAGCTTCTGCACCCGCTCGGCGCCGAGCGCGCGGGCGACGGTGCGGAGCATCCGCAGCGTGCCCGCGGTGACCGCCGGGCCGGTGCAGGCGAGGTTCGCCTTGAGGATCGAGCGAAGCTGCGGCTCCTTGCCCGGATTGAGCGCGAGGAGGCGGCTCAGCTCCGCGGCGTCGATCTCGGTGGGGACGGCTCGGAGCTCCTCCTGGTCGGGAAGGGACGCCACGAAGCGCTCGACCAGCGCCTCGCTCGGCGCGGCCGTGGGCGCCTGAGCCAGGGCCGGCTGCGCGAGCGCGAACAGGGCGGCGGCGGCGATGGCGAACGGCTTCATGGCGTCACTTCCTCGAGCTGGGCGGCTCCCGGGGGAGGACGCTGGCCGGGGCGATCATGTTGGAACGGCGGGACCTTGTCCAGTCATCCCACCGGCTCACGCGGCGCGGGTGTGCAATCCGATTAGCCTGGCGCTGCGGCGTGACCAAAGCGTCGGCGCGTACCGCTCGTTAAGGTCGAGCACCTCCGCGAGGAAATTTTCTGTGGTCGGCCGCATTACCCCACGAACGGATAAGGCGAGATCGTCTTCTGGGTCTCGTTGAGGGCAAGCGTGCGGCCGGCGGGCGCCGCGGCGCGCTGGGGGCAGCGCAGGCGCGGACAGATCGAGCAGGCCGGGCCGATCGGGGTGACGTAGGGCTTGGCCAGGTCCTCGCCGTCGGCATAGAGGATCCGCGGCGCATATTTGACGTCGCAGCCGAGGCCGATGGCGAGCTGGGAGCTTTCGCGCGGATCGAGTCGGATGGAGCGGTCGACGGTCCTGGCGATGGTGAAGAAGCGCATCCCGTCGGGAGTCTCGACGATCTGGGTGGCGACCCTGCCGGGGGTCTGGAAGGCGGCGTGGAGGTTCCAGCGCGGGCAGGTGCCGCCGAAGCGCGAGAAGGGGAAGCTCTCGCCGGCGAAGCGCTTGGAGATATTGCCCGCCGCGTCCACCCTCAGCATGAAGAAGGGGACCCCCCGGGCGCCGGTCCGGGCGAGGGTGGTGAGGCGGTGCGAGACCTGCTCGACGCTCGCCCCGAAATCGGCGCAGAGCCGGTCGACGTCGTAGCGGTGCTTCTCCGCGGCCGCGAGGAAGGCGGCATAGGGCATCATGATCGCCCCGGCGGCGTAATTGGCGAGGCTCATCCGGAGCAGCCGCCGGGTCGGAACGTCCGGGGCGCCGGCGGTGTCGACCATCCGGTCGAGCATCGGCCCGAACTCGACGAGGGCGAGCTGGTAGGCGGCGCCGAAGGTCCGGCTCTCCGGCCTCAGCATCGCCGAGAGCATCAGCCGCTTGCGGTGGAAGTCGTAGGCCTGGCTGGTCGGCTCGAGCAATTCGGGCGGTACCACCCTGGTGTCGATCCCGAAGCCCTCCCTGAGCCGCGGCCGGAGTGCCTCGAAGATCCCGGTCGGCTCGCCCAGCGCTCCGGCCAGCGTCTCCGCCGCCTCTTCGACATAGGGGAAATGGTTGCGCTGCGCCTGGATATGGTCGCGCACCCAGGCTTCGGGCGTGACCAGCGAGGTCTCGTCCGGGACGGCCCCCGCCGGATGCTGCCTGCGCTCGACGAGGGCCGCGTAGAGCCTCGAGATGGCGTCGGCGACCGACGGCGCATTGTCGGCCACTTCGAGCAGCTCGTAGCGCGGGATGCCGATGTCGGCGAACATCGGGTCGGCGAAAATCTCGCCGAGCTGGTCGATCCCGGTCCCGTCCGGGCCCTCCGCGGCGAAGGCGCGAAGGTCGACGTCATACACTTCGGCAAGCCGGAGCAGGACCTGCGCCGTCACCGGCCTCTGGTTGCGCTCGAGATGGTTGAGGTAGGAAGGCGAGACTCCGATCTCGCCGGCCATCGCGCTCTGGTTCAGACCGAGCTCGCGCCGGAGCCGCCGAAGCCGGCCTCCCAGATACAGCTTTCGTTCGGTCGCGGGCACGTGGAGAACATTGTCACAGCTTCACAAGAGTCGCAAGTCGCACTGTGACACCACGACCCTTTTCGGCGCGCCCGGAGCGCGGCGTTGCGCTTTCATGATGTGGCGTTTCTCCACATTCGAGGCGAATATGAGCGATTTCTCCACTATCCTCCACTTTCCCGCCGGCCGCTTCGACTCGATCCACCGTCCTTATTCGCCGGAGGAGGTGCTGAGGCTTCGCGGCTCGATCCCGATCGAGCACAGCCTCGCCCGACGCGGCGCCAACCGCCTCTGGGAGCTCCTGCAGACCGAGGATTACGTGAATGCGCTCGGCGCGGTCACCGGAAACCAGGCGATGCAGATGGTCCGGGCGGGGCTCAAGGCCATCTACCTCTCCGGCTGGCAGGTCGCCGCGGATTCCAACACCGCCGGGGCCATGTATCCCGACCAGTCGCTCTATCCGGCCAATGCCGGGCCGGAATTATGCCGTAGAATCAACAAGACGCTCCAGCGCGCCGACCAGATAGAGCATGCCGAGGGCTGCGCCTCCCGAGACTGGTTCGTGCCCATCGTCGCCGACGCCGAGGCCGGCTTCGGCGGGCCCTTGAACTGCTTCGAGATCATGAAGGCCTATATCGAGGCCGGCGCCGCCGCCGTCCATTTCGAGGACCAGCTCGCCTCCGAGAAGAAATGCGGCCACCTCGGCGGCAAGGTGCTCATCCCGACCCGGGCCCATATCCGCAACCTGGTCTCCGCCCGCCTGGCCGCCGACGTCTGCGGAGTGCCGACCCTGGTCGTCGCCCGTACCGACGCCGAGAGCGCCAGGCTGATCACCTCCGACGTCGACGAGCGCGACCGCGAATGGCTGACCGGCGAGCGCACTCCCGAAGGTTTCTTCCGACTCCGCGATGGGACCGGGGTCGACCATTGCATCAAGCGCGGCCTCGCCTTCGCGCCTTATGCCGACCTCCTCTGGTGGGAGACCAGCAACCCCAATCTGGACGACGCGAGGCGCTTCGCCGAGGCTATCCACCGCGAATATCCCGGCAAGCTGCTAGCCTATAATTGCTCGCCCAGCTTCAACTGGGAGGCGAAGCTCGACAGGGACACGATCGCCCGGTTCCAGAAGGAGCTGGGCGCGATGGGCTACAAGTTCCAGTTCGTCACTTTGGCCGGCTTCCACAGCCTCAACCATTCGATGTTCGAGCTCGCTTGGCGCTATCGAGACCGCGGGATGGCCGCCTATTCCGAGCTCCAGCAGGCCGAATTCGCCTCCGAGGCCGCCGGCTACACCGCCACCCGCCACCAGCGCGAGGTCGGCACCGGCTATTTCGACCGGATCGCCCAGACCGTCTCGGGCGGCGACGCCTCGACCACGGCCCTCGCCGAATCGACCGAGGCGGACCAGTTCATCACCGCCGTCGCGGCGGAATAAGGAGACCCGACATGACCAAGAGATTCTGGGTGATCGGGGGGGAATATGAAGGCCCGGACTTCCGCGCCCTCGTTCCGGGCACCGAGACGATGGCCGGCCCGTTCGAGGACGAGCGGCGGGCCAAGACCGAATGGACCCGCCTCAGCGGCTGCCCGGAGAAGAGCCGCTGCGCGACGGTGCGCTATTCGATCGCGGCGGAGACCCTGCACTAGCCGCGCCGTTGGAAACGCGGCCGTAATGAGCTACCCTCGCTTTCCCAATGCGAGGAGCGACGCCATGGCCTTCGTCCTGAACCATTTCCAGACGCAGCACGGCTTTTCCACCGTCGGCCTCCACGAAAATGATGGAGACGATAATCGGGTGGTGTACGTGGTCGTTCCGGCCAAGGCCAAGGGCCGGGTCAGCCCGGTCCAGGCCAGGACCAAGGCGAAGGCGGCCGCGAAGAAAGCCCTGCTCGACGCCGCAGCCGCGCTTTGACCAAGAAAAAAGGCGCGGCGAGAGGTCCCTTCCGCGCCCTTTTCGCAAGGCTGCGAAGGCTCAGGCCTGAGCGGGAAGCGCCCCGCGGGCCTGGGCGACGATGCCCTTGAAGGCCTCGCCCTCGTGCATCGCGATGTCGGCCAGGACCTTGCGGTCGAGATCGACTCCGGCGAGCTTCAGCCCGTGCATGAACTGGCCGTAGGTCAGGCCTTCCTGGCGGACGGCGGCGTTGATGCGCTGGATCCAGAGCGCCCGGAACGAGCGCTTCTTCACCTTACGGTCGCGATAGGCGTATTGGCCGGCCTTCTCGACGGCCTGCTTGGCGATCCGGATCGTGTTCTTGCGGCGGCCGTAATAGCCCTTCGCCTGCTCGAGGATCCGTTTGTGACGAGCCTTGGTCGTCACGCCCCTTTTGACGCGTGCCATGTCCAGATACCTCCTAGTTCAGGCCGTAGGGCGCCCAGAGCTTCACCCGGGCCGTGTCAGCCTTGGCGAGAACTTCGGTGCCGCGGTTCTGGCGGATGTACTTGGCGTTGTGGCTGATCAGCCGGTGGCGCTTGCCGGCGACTCCGTG
>DASVVM010000135.1:0-3423 GCA_036386555.1 Allosphingosinicella sp. | reverse complement strand
TCGACGCCGGCAAAGCCAAGAAAGTCGCCCTCGTCGCCGTCGCGCGAAAGCTCGTCATCATCTGCAACGCAATCGTCAGGGATCAACAGCCATGGCACGCTTGACCACAAAGACAGTCGCTGAACTCGTTTCAGGGTCCAGCAATTCCAAGCGTTTAGTAATTGGTGCCTGGCACTATTTAGGCAGACCGAGGCCGGATCGGACACTTGATGGCGCTCCCGGCCGAGGCTTTCTAGAGCGCTTCCCCTCCCTGGAAGGGAGGGGGAACCACGCCGGAACCGGATCGTCCGCTTCCGGTTCAGCGGTGCTCCAGCCTTCGAGGAGCCGCGACGTGACCCAGGATCCCAAGCCTCCCTTCCCCGACCAGGCCCAGCCGATGCCTGGCCTCACCCGGCGGATGGAGCCGGTGCCGGACCATGGCGAGGAGAGCTATCGCGGCTCCGGGCGGCTCGAGGGGAAGAAGGCGGTCGTGACCGGCGGGGACAGCGGCATCGGGCGGGCGGTCGCAATCGCCTTCGCGCGCGAGGGGGCGGACCTGCTCATTTCCTATCTCCCCGAAGAGGAGGAGGACGCCCAGGCGGTCCGGGCGCTGGTCGAGGCGGCGGGGCGCACCTGCATCCTCTTTCCGGGGGACATATCGAGCGCCGATCATTGCCGGGCGCTGGTGGCCCGGGCGGCGGACGGGCTCGGCCGGATCGACATCCTCGTCAACAACGCGGCGCACCAGGACACATTCTGTGCCATCGAGGAGATTGACGAGAAGGAGTGGGACCATACGTTCGCGGTCAACATCCACGCCATGTTCTACCTGACCAAGGCGGCGGTGCCCCACATGAAGCCCGGCGCGTCGATCATCAACACGACCTCCGTCCAGGCCGACGATCCGAGCCAGGAGCTGCTCGCCTATGCGGCGACCAAGGGGGCGATCCAGAACTTCACCGGCGGGCTCGCGCAAATGCTGGCGGAGCGTGGAATCCGCGCCAATTGCGTGGCGCCGGGCCCCATCTGGACCCCGCTCATCCCGGCGACGATGCCCAGCGAGAAGGTGCGGAGCTTCGGGGAACAGGTGCCGATGAAGCGGCCGGGCCAGCCGCGCGAGCTTGCGCCCGTCTACGTGATGCTGGCGAGCGACGAGGCCAGCTACATCTCCGGCTCGACGATCGCGGTGACCGGCGGGAAGCCGATCATCTGATGGCCGGCGCGACCGGCCGCGCCGTCGGCCTGCACTCGATCGAAGGGAAGACGCCGCGCTGCGATCGGCCCGGAGACGCCGCCCTCAGACGAGAGGGGTCGCCACCGCTATGGCCCGGTCGACCAGCTGGAGCACTCCGGTGACGGAATTGATCACCTGGTTGATCCTTTCGGCCTCCGCGATGGCTCGGCCGAGGTCTTCCTGCGCCTCTTCCACCCTGGCGACGGCGACGGAGATCGCCTCGGAGCGCTGAACGAAGAGGAGGCCGTTCACCGCCTGGATGCGCTGGTTGATCGCCCTCAGCTGGGCGTTGATCTGGGTGCGCTCCGCCGCATCCTCCGACGCCCGTTTGCGCGCCTGGAGCGCCTCGGCGGTGGCGTTGAGGCTCCTCGAGAGCGCAAGGAGGTCCTGATTCTGGCCGCTCATGGCAGGCTCTCCTTCTCCTCGGCTTCGACGGCGGTGGTGCGCGCCTTCATTTCGTCGAGCCAGCTATTGACCCGTTTGACCCAGAACAGCGCATCGCCCGGCTCGCCGCGGGCGGCCGCGCTGTGCGCCTCGCCAAGCGCGAGCAGCGACTGGCGCAGCTGGCTGAGGTCGGCCAGCTGCCTGTCGCGAGCGGCCATCGCGTCGAGGTAGCGCTGGATGACCGCCCGGCGGCCGGCCTGGTCTGTCGGCTGAAGCGCCGCATAATCGTCCTCGACTTTCGTCAGCACCGAATTGTTCCACGAGGAGGCGACGCTGTTCTGGAGCGACCCGACGTCGCTGCCGCTGGCGCCGATCGCCTTAGCCATGTCGCCGACGACAGCATTGAAGGCGCCGTCCGTCTCGCGCATCACTGCCGTCGCCTTGGTCTCGGATCGAGCCTGGAGCAGCGCGCTACCGAAGGTGCTGAACGCGGCGGTGAGCGCCGGAGGAATGCCTGCGCCAAGGGTCGGGCCGTTCAGCGTCGTGCCAAGCTCCTGCAAGGCGTCGCCCCCGGCCTGCGAACGCTTGGGATCGACCAGCGACTGGAGCGCCGCCCCGTAGGAATCGAGGATCGCGAAGGCCTGGGCCCATTTGGCGGTCCCCTCGGGTGGGGCCGGCAGCGGGAAATCCTCGGGATTGAGCGTCAGCTTCGGATCGGCGACCTTGGCGTTCACCGATTGCTCGCGAGCCAGCTTGTTGGCGGCCTCGAAGGCGATCTGCGACTGCTGGCTGGCGGCGCCGATGCCGGTGCGAAGCGCTCCGACATTCTCGTTGAGGATCGGCCCGGGCGTGGCGCAGCCCGCGACCAGAAGGAGGGCCGCCGCCGCGGCGGCCCTGAGACCACGACCGAACATCACGCACCCCCTTTGCGTCTGAAAGCCTGCGACTCCCGAGTCGTTACGGAGCAAGGTGCGCCGAGACGGCGGAGCGATCAATGGGCTTGTTGCCGACGCAAGACTCCGGCGCGCCGCAGCGCCTCGAGCCGGTCCTGCCGCTCGGCGCGGGTCATCGCCAGCGCCCAGCTCCAGGCGGAATCATAGTCGTAGCCGCCCGGAATCCTTCGCTCGATCGCCACCATCCGGTCGGCGAAGTCCCGGCCGTAAAGGTCGCTCCAGACATCGTAGAGGAAGAGATAGAGGAGGCGATGGTCGTCGAGGCCGGAGCGGCGGGGCAGCGTGAAGGCGAGACGGTGGCCGATTTCGTGGGCCAGCGTCGCCTTCTTGTAGGCGGGGGAATAGCTCGCCCGGAGTCGGATGGTCCGGCCGTCGAAGCTCGCCATCGGGCGGCCCTCGGACACGATCGCGTCCACCGGCGCCTGCGGGAAAGCGAGGCCGGTCGCGGCCTCCATCGCGGCGACGATCCGGGGGCCCTCGGCCTGCCACAGGCGGCGATACTCGCCGGCCGCCTCGGCATATTCGGGCGACACAGGCGTGAACGAGACCGGCGGGGCGGCGGCGCAGAGCAGGAGGCCGGCGGCGGGAGCGAGCAGCACTGAACGCATGGCCGCCAGCATAAGTCGCGCCGACCGGCTTGCCAACCGAGAATGTTCTTGACTTGTTCTCTTCACTCTGTCATATCCCGATCCTGCCCGAGTCGGCCTGGATCCAACCGGCAAAGGCGGGAACGCTGCTTCGCTCCGTTTCGGGCGCGTTGCAGCACGGCCGGCGCGAAGTCATCCGGGAACGTTTGAGCTCGCGTCACTGCGAAGAGCCGAAAAATGCCGATGGTCCTCCCGACGGGGTTGCCGGGCTCGCAAGAGCCGGGCG
>DASVVM010000134.1:0-21691 GCA_036386555.1 Allosphingosinicella sp. | reverse complement strand
CTCGATCGCCTGATGGTAGCATAGCTCGAAATGGAGGTGCGGCACCTCCTCCGTCGAGCCCCAATAGCGGCCGTAGAGCGCGTCGGCGCCGATCAGGTTGAGAGCGCCGGCGATCGGCCGGCCGTCGCGCAGCGCGAAGATGAGGAGGATTCGATCGGCGAGACGCTCGCCGAGCAGGGAAAAGAAGCGCCGGGTCAGATAGGGCCGGCCCCATTTGCGGGAGCCGGTATCCTGGTAGAAAGTCCAGAAAGAATCCCAATGCGCCTCGGTGATCGCGGCGCCGGTGAAATGTCCGACGCAGAGGCCTTCGAGGGCCGACGCCCGTTCGCGCCGGAGCGCCTTGCGCTTCCGCGACGACAGGCTCGCAAGGAAATCCTCGAAGCCGGCATAGCCGCGATTGTGCCAGTGGAATTGGCTGTCCACCCGGATCAGCCATCCGGCGCGCTCGAACAGCGGCACTTCCGCTCCGGCGATGAAGGTGGCGTGGGCGGAGGAGAGCCGATGCCGGCTCACGACGGCCTCGGCGGCGGCGATCAGCCCGAAAGCCAGATCCTCCCGCCCGGTGAGCAGGCGCCGGCCCGGAACGGGGGTGAAAGGCACCGCGATCTGAAGCTTGGGATAATAATCCCCGCCGGCCCTTTCCCAGGCCGCGGCCCAGCCGTGATCGAACACATATTCGCCCTGGCTGTGGCTCTTCAGATAAGCCGGCATGACGGCGGCGAGACGGCCGTCCTCGCCGTCGATGGCGACCGGCACGGGCTGCCAGCCGGTCCGCGGAGTCGCGCTTCCCGATTCTTCGAGCGCCGAGAGGAAAGCGTGGCTGAGGAACGGGTCGTCCGCCCCGGCGCAACGGTCCCAATCCGCCGGGTCGAAGGAGGCGACTCCGCGGCCCAGCCGGGCCAGTATCTCGCTCATCCGGGCGGCGCCTCGAAGATGATCTGGTCGGCATAAGCGGCGGCGCGGGCGCGGTCCGCCTCGCTTCGAACGGTCCAGGTGTAGGCCGGCAGGCCCCGCCGGCGCGCCGCCCCCGCGAAGCGCGAGGGAAGGTCCCGTATGTCGTAGGCGAGGAAATCCGCTCGCGACCGCCAAAGAGCGAGCCGGCGCTCGATCCGGCCCCTGACCCCGCGGCGCCCGTTCTCGGTGACGACGAGCCCGCGCAGGACGGGCGAAGCGTTGCGGGCGAACCAGGCGCCGACCTGAGGGTTGAACGACATCACCCCGACCGGACCGTCATAATTCTCCAGCGACCGGGCGACGGCGGCGCAGAGGCGCTCGACCTTGCGCTCGGGCGACTTGACCTCGACCAGCAGCGGCGCGCGGCCGGCGATCGAAGCCAGGACCTGAGACAGGAGCGGGATCGGCTCCCCGCTCCCTCGGAGCGAAAGGGCCTGCATTTCGGCCGCAGTCCGGGATTCGACCCGCCCGCGCGCCGATGTCAGCCGGTCGAGCTCGTAATCGTGGAAGACCAACGCTTCGCCGTCGCGGCTGAGCTGGACGTCGAGCTCGACTCCGTACCCCTGATCGAGCGCGGCGGCGATGGCGCCGCCGCTATTCTCGACCCGCGCGCCGCCATGAAGGCCGCGATGGGCGAACGGGACCGCGCCCAGCCGCTCGAGCTCAGCCCGCCTTGATGGCGACGATCGCATCGATCTCGACCGCGGCCCCAAGCGGAAGCACCGGCACTCCGACGGCGCTCCGGGCGTGACGCCCGGACTCGCCGAACACCTCCTGCATCAGCTCGGACGCGCCGTTGGCGACCTTGGGCTGGTCGGTGAAGCCGCCCGCGCTGTTGATGAACACGCCGAGCTTGACGATCCGCTCGACCCGGTCGAGCCCCACCGCCTTCTCGATCTGGGCGAGCAGCATCAGCCCGCAAGCGCGGGCGGCGCGCACGCCGAACTCGAGGTCGCGATCCTCACCCAGCCGGCCGGTGAGCAGGGCGCCGTCCTCGAACGACACTTGGCCGGAAATGTGAAGCAGATTGCCGGCGAGCACGGTTGGCACATAGGCGGCGACGGGGGCGGCGGGCTCCGGAAGCTCGATGCCGAGCTCGGCGAGGCGGGAAGCGATGGCGGTCATGAGAGAGCCCAAAGCACCCCCGGCGCCTGCGGGTCAAGTCGCGGGCGGCGGGGCCGGGGTGCACGACCTTGTCCCGGCGGGAGCAATATCGGAGCCTGAGGTTAAAAATGGACTCCGCTTTCGATAAAGTGCGAGATGGTGGAGAGGCGAGTCGGGCCAAGGATTGCCGAACGCCGGGCTGTTAGGGAGGGGAAATGGCCAGGAATATCGTTATCCTGTCGGATGGCACGGGCCAGCGAGGCGGCCTCCAGTTCGACGAGCGTCGGAGCAACATCTACAAACTCTATCGCGCGACCAGGTGCGGACCGGATTCGTCAGTCGATCCGACCCGGCAGGTCGCCCTTTACGATCCCGGGCTCGGCACCCTGCCGGGAGGTATCGACTCGCCCGCCGCGCTGCTGCGGTCCTTCTACAACCTCGCGAGCCAGGGGACCGGTCTGGGTATCACGAGGAACATTGTCGATTGCTACGCCGATATTATTGGCGAATGGCGCGAGGGCGATCGGATATTCCTCTTTGGCTTCAGCCGCGGCGCCTATACTGTTCGCTGTCTTGCCGGCGTGTTAAGGCTCTGTGGCGTGCCGACCAGGATGCCGGACGGATCTCCCATCCGCCGGGACCCCGCCTCCATTCGCGCTCTCGCGGCGGAAGGCGTCAGGATCTACAACTACACGAACTCGCGGCCCAAAGCGGACCGAACGCCCCGTCAGGAAGAGCTGCTCAACCAGCGGCGGCTGCTGGCGAACCGTTTCCGAGAGCAACATCGCTCCGGAGACAAGGGTGGCAACGCACGCCCCTATTTCATCGGCGTGTTCGACACGGTGGCTTCGCTCGCGAACCCGCTGGCCATTATTGGCTTGGCCGCCGTCGTCCTGGCGGTCATTGCCCTGGTGTCGCTGGCTTCGCTCTGGCTGCCTGGCAGCTATCTCGAGTGGTTCCTGGCCCTCGGGGGCGCCGTCGCCCTGGCAGGCATCTCCTGGAACCTGATTTCCAGGATCAAGTTTGCGTTCGGCCTTCCTGGAATTCCCTGGTGGCGGACGATCCACCTCGCCACTGCCCGGATGAAGATGTACGACACCGAGCTCGACCCGGAGGTGAGCCACGCTCGCCACGCTTTGGCGATCGATGAGCATCGAGCCTCCTTCCAGCGGGTGGCATGGACGCCGCCCGAGGATTGCACCGGCAAGGATCCGCAATGGTTCGAGCAGGTCTGGTTTGCCGGCAATCATTCGGACGTCGGCGGCAGCTACTCGGAAAACGAGTCGAGGCTATCCGATATCGCGCTGCAGTGGATGGTTGACGCGGCGGCCGGCGCCGGTCTTCTCCATGACCACACCGTGCTTCGCGCATTCGCCGACCCGACGGGAATGCAGCATGATGAAAGCAAGAGCAGCGTCTTCCGGTTCGCGCGAAAAATCGACCGGCGGATCCCGGCCAACGCGCCCCTCCACCCATCGGTATTGGACCGCTTCTCAGCCAAGGAGGTCCTACATTATGACGAAAACCGCGCCTATCGGCCGGAAGCGCTGCGCAAGCACGGCAAGGTAGCCCATTTTTATCCGCCGAACGGTTGACTTCGGGCCACCTGGAAGCCGGCGAAGCTCTGGCTGACGGGCATCAGCTCCAGCACGTTGATGTTGAGGTGCGGTGGAAGGGTGGCGACCCAGTACAGGGTTTCGGCGATGTCCTCGGCGGTCATCGGGTTGACGCCGCGATAGAGATTGTCGGAGGCGGCCTGGTCGCCCCCGGTCCGGACCAGGGTGAATTCGGTCTCGGCCATGCCCGGCTCGATCGAGGTGACCCGGACCCCGGTGCCGTGGAGATCGGAGCGGAGGTCGAGCGAGAACTGGCTGACGAAAGCCTTGGTGCCGCCATAGACCGCTCCGCCGCGATAGGGATAGGTCGCGGCCACGGAGCTCAGGTTGATGATCGCGCCCTTGCGCTCGATCAGGCCGGGGAGAAGCTTGCGGGTCAGGACGACCAAGCCGACGACGTTGGTTTCGATCGCGACGAGCGCCGGATCGACGCGCGAGTCCTGGAACGGCTCCATCGGCGGGGCGAGACCGGCATTGTTGACGAGCAGGTCGATTCCTCGAAAACCGGCGGGCAGGGCGTCGACCGCTGCGTCGACCGCGGCGCTGTTGCGCATGTCCAGCTCCACCGGCAGGAAGGAATCGCCGAGCTCGCTTGCCAGGCCGTCGAGCCGTCCGCGGCGGCGGCCGGTTCCCACGACCTGCCATCCTGCGGACGCGAAACGTCGGGCCGCGGCGGCGCCGAAGCCGGCGGTGGCTCCGGTGATGAAGGCGGTTTTGGTCATTCGAGCTCCGATTCTGTCATTGCGCTCCCAGCCGCTCCAGGATCCACGGCACGGCCTCGTCCCAGTCGTCGATCCGCGCATGGGCGTGCGGAGCCGCTGGCGTGTGTGCGGCGAGCCGGGGCTCGGCCACCATGTGCAGCCGCCACACCTCGGGCGCGTGGATCGACACCGATTCGTGGTGGACGGCGAGATCGTCGACGAAGACCGTCGCGCTCGGCGTCATCGACTCGATCAGCTCGAGCACCGGCCGCCCCTTGCCGCCGCGATTGCACAGCACCCGGTGGCGGATCTCGAACCGCTCGAGCTGCTCGACCCTCCCCGCCTCGAATTCGTCGCCGATATTGGTGAGGACGACGATATCGGCATGATCGGAAATCGCCGCCAGCGCTTCGGCGGCGCCGGGGACGAGGTTCTGCCGGTGCATCTCGCTGGCGAAGAAGCGGTCGAGCAGCGGCCATACGCGCTCGGGGGCGACCGGCTGACCGTCCGGATCGCGCAGAGCGTCGCGAAAGCCGGGGGCGGAAAGATCGAAGCTAAGGCCGTGCGCTTCCGCCAGCCAGTCGGCGAAATGCGAGACCATGTGGAGCAGGACCTCGTCGCAATCGGTGACCAGCAGCGGCCGGCGGTTCATGCCTCGAGCCTCCGCCGGGCCTCGACCAGCTGCGCCGGCGACACGCCCAGCGCCTCGGCCGCCGCGAGGAGGTCCGGCTCATGCGCCTCGAGAAAGGCCAGGATCGACGCGAGCAGGCCGGGCTCGCCGAGCCGCCCGCGCAGGGCCGCCGGATCGAGGCCGGTCAGGGCGAGCAGCCGCTGCGCCCGGGCCTCGTCGCCCAGCGTCCAGCCCAGGGCGGAGAGGGCCAGGGCCTCGGGATCGGTCGGGTTTGTGTCGTCGCGCCGCATCTTCTAATGGTGCGCCGGTGGGACAAAAAATCCTCGTTGTCGAGGACAACGAACTCAATCTGAAGCTATTCTGCGACCTTCTGCGCGCGCACGGCTATCTGGCCGAGCCGGTCCGCGACGGACGCGAGGCCGTCGACCGCGCCCGCGCCTTCGCGCCCGACCTCATCGTCATGGACATCCAGATGCCGCATGTCAGCGGCCTGGAGCTGATCGAGCAGCTCAAGGGCGATGGCGAGCTCCGCCGAACGCCGATCATGGCCGTCACGGCTTACGCCGCCAAGGGGGACGAGGAGCGCATCCGCGAAGCCGGCGCCGAGGGCTATGTGTCCAAGCCGATCTCGGTGGTGCGGTTCGTCGAGGCGGTGCGGGCGCTGCTTGCGGCGCCAAGGCCGGAAGCAGCGCCCGCGACGCGCGAGGTTCGAGTGACCCGGCGCTTCCCGGCGCCGGCGGAGACGGTGTTCGACGCCTGGCTCCTCGAAGGGACGGTGGGCGAATGGCTGTTCGCGACTCCCGAGGGCGAAATGGTGCGGGCGGAGATCGAGCCGCACGTCCTCGGCCGGTTCGAGATCGTCGAGCGGCGGGGCGAGGAGGAGGTGCTCCATACCGGCCGCTACGAGGAAATGGCGCGGCCGCTGCGGCTGGTATTCACTCTGCAGGTGCCGAAATATTCGCCCAATTCGGAGCGGGTCGAGATCGAGATCGTGCCGGACGGTGAGGAATGCGAGCTGACGCTGACTCAAACGCTCGCAGCGGACGCGCCGGCAGACCCCGAGCAGATCGAGCGGGGGTGGAGCGCGATACTGGCGGCTTTGGCGGAGCGGTTGGGAAGTTAGGACCCTCCGTCAGGCTGAACTCGTTTCAGCATCCAGCGACGAGGCGCTGTGCGGTGGGTGGCGACGTGACGGGAGGCCGTGACGTCGGACGGGCTCAGCCGGCTCTGGCCGGCTGCCTCGCCGGCCGGACTGCGGCGACTCCGTTCGCTGCTTGCGGTCGCTGCGCGACCGCGGGGCAACTCACGGGCGCCTCGTCACTTGATCTTGGCTTCCTTGAACTCGACGTGCTTGCGCACCTTCGGGTCGTATTTGCGGAAGGTCATCTTCTCGGTGATGTTCCGGGGATTCTTCTTCGTCACATAATAGAAGCCGGTGTCGGCGGTGCTGACGAGCTTGATCTTGACCGTGGTCGGCTTGGCCATGACAGCCTCTCAAAATTCGGGGTTTCGTAAAAAATAAAAGCGACGTCCCCGCCGCTCAAATGCCCGGCCGCCTCTGCCGCGAAGTGGGGCCGCTGTCAAGGGCGGGACCCTTTGCGCGAGCGCGTGCGGCGGAAAGGCCGGTCGGCCCGGAGTTACTGGCCGCCCCGTGACTGCTGCCGTTACAGCGCCGTATCGAGCCAAAGCTGCGACGAACGCGGGCGTTTACCAAAGTGAGTTCATAGCTTCCAGTTGAACGGCCGCTATGCTGGCCGGGAAAACGCCCCCGTTCCAGCCATGCGGATGACAGGGCGAACGGCAGCGGCTGTTGAGGGAGCTCCGATGCGATTTGTTGGCTTGCTAGCGACCCTGCTGGTCCTTTTTGCGCAACCCGCCTGGGCCGGCGACGATCCCCGCCTGCGGTCGCTCGAGCAGCGGCTCGCGGCGATGGCCGCGGAGAATCCGGGCGAGTACGGCATCGCCGCGCTCGACCTGGCGACCGGGGAGACGATCAGCTTCAACGGCCAGCAGGCCTTTCCGATGGCCAGCACGATGAAGATCGCGGTTGCGGCAGCCTATCTCGCAGAAGTGGACGCCGGGCGGCGGACGCTCGAGGATCCTGTCGCGGGCACGTCCGCGCTGAAGCTCATGGACGCGATGATCACGCGCAGCGACAATCGCGCCACCGATCTCCTGATGGGGACGCTCGGCGGGCCGGGGGCGATCGACGCCTGGCTGCGCGGCCATGGCCTGAGCGGCATCCGGGTGGACCGGACGATCGCGCAGCTGCTCCGCGACCGGCGGGATTTGCATGACGTTCGCGACTCGAGCACGCCGATCGCGATGCTCGGCCTGTTGCGGCTGATCGATTCCGAGGGCGCTCTGACCAGCCGGAGCCGCTACCTCCTTCGCGACATGATGCGACGCTGTGCGACCGGCTCCAACCGGATCCGCGGAATCCTTCCCCCCGGCGCCACCGTCGAGCACAAGACGGGCACGCTTTCGGGCTATACGGGCGACGTCGGTTTCCTGACCACGCCCGAGGGCCGCCGGATCGCGGTGGCGTTCTTCGCGCGCGGGGGCTCGAACCGGCCCGCCGTCATCGCGACGGCCGCCCGGGCGATCTACGACGCGCTGGGAGGCGGTCGGACGGGAACGGCCTTCGGCTCGCCCGCGTCCGCGAATCCGCTGGCCCAAACCGGCACTCAGTGACGGGCGAATCTCCGGCTGAGACACCACGCGCCTTAATAAAGCGGTAACCATAAGGGCGCATCTTCGTCCCGACCCAGATGGGGGAGCGGGACGATGCGGATCGAAGCGGATGGGATGATGCTGGTTCGGGCGGAGCTTTGCGAGCGGCTCGCCAGCCTGCAGACGACGGCGAAGCGGCTCTCGGCGCGTGACTTCAGCGAGAGCGTCGCGGGGATAAGGCGGCTCGCCTCGGCCTATGGCCTGACCGCGGTCGTGCGGGTCGCCGACGCGCTCGAGCGTGGGATGGCTGAGGATCGCGGCGCCTGCCCGCGCGCGCTCTATCTCGGACGACTCCAGGATGCGATCGGCTGCGAGCCGATGGACGAGAGAGCGGCCGAAGCGATGCTCGCCTCGATCTCGGTCCGGCTCTGCGGCTGAGATCCGGACGGCTGAGCCCTTGGACGCACTCCTCACCAGCTTCGTCGCCGCCGCGCTCGGCGAGTGGGGCGACAAGACCCAGCTGCTCGTCATCGCACTGGCGGCCCGCTACCGGCGGCCGCTGCCGATCCTCGCCGGAGTGCTGGTCGCGGCGCTCGCCAACAGCCTGATCGCGGCGCTCGGCGGGATCCTCGTCCACGACATGGTCGTGCTGAGGGCGCTCTCGCTGCTGGTCGCGCTCGCTTTGGTCTTCGCCGGGATCGCCGGGCTGATCCGGCCCAAGCCCTATGAGTCGGCCGCCACCTCGAGCGCCGGGCCCTTCCTCGTCGCCGCCGCCTCCTTCTTCGTCCTCGAGTTCGGCGACAAGACGCAGTTCCTGACCTTCGCCCTCGCCGCCCGGTTCGACGCCTTCGCCCTGACGGCGGCGGGCGCGACGGCCGGGATCATGGCTTCGAGCCTGCCGGCGGCGTTGCTCGGCGAGACTCTGGCCAAATCGGCGCCGCTCAAGGGCATCCGGATCGGGCTCGGAGCCCTGTTCCTGGCGATCGGTTTGTTCGTGGGGCTGAGCGCGCTTCGGCTCGTCTAGGGCCCGACCTCGACCAGCCACATGTCCGGCACTGCACCCAGTCGAAGCGGGATTCCGCTCGTGCCGAGGCCGGCCGTCACCACCAGGGTCCTGCCGGCTTCCCGAACCAGTCCGCAGGCGTAACGATGTCCGTAATCCGACATGGTCGACAGCGGGCCGACGATCGGCAGAGCGACCTGGCCGCAATGGGTATGGCCGGCCAGCATCAGGAACACGTCGGGCGCCGGTTTCGCGAACGGGTCGGGGCTGTGGCTCAGGATCAGCCTGGGACCCCTGAGATTCCTCAGGGCGGCGAGGGTCGCGGGCAGGTCGGCCCGGTCGGTGAAATCGTCGTCCAAGCCGCCGACGGCCACCGGCCCCACCTGGACCGCCTGGTTCTCAAGGAGGCGGATCCCGGCGCCGGCGAGTGCGCGGCGGGCGGCGGCGGCGTCGCGCCAATGGTCGTGATTGCCGAGCACGGCGATGGTGAGGAGCCTCGGGCGCAGATCCGCAAGTGGCGCGACCGCCTCTTCGTGCGAATAATAACGCGTGGCGAGACGCTTGTCGGTCACGAGGTCGCCCGCGATGAGGACGATGTCGGGAGAGAGGCGGTTGATCTGCGCGACGATCCGGCGAAGCCGGGCGGGCGGCATGTCCGGCCCGCCGACATGGACGTCCGAAATCAGCACCAGACGCAGCGGCCGCGTCTCCGACGGCCAGCCGGAAACCGCTATCCGGGCGTTGCGGACGACCGGATCGGAGATGGCGGTCCAGTAGGAGAAGCCGAGGAGGAGCAGGCCCGCGATCGCCAGACCGAGGAAGATACGCTGGAGAATCCGAGCCGATCGCCTCACCTTCGCCCCCGCCGGGTCGGCACGTGGAAATCCGGATTCTTCGGCCCCACCCAGGCGATGAAGCGAGGCAGTTCCGGGTGAGAGCGCAAGGCCGCCGCCGAGGAATAGTCACGCTCGAGCGCCTTGTTGTCGAGTGCGCGGTGGATGGCGCGATGGCAGATGGGATGGACCGGCACCGTTTCTCGCCCGCCCCGGCTCCTCGGCACCGGGTGATGCCGTTCCATGCGGGCGCCGAGCGGCCGGCCGCACAGGAAGCAGAGCGGCGCCTCCGGCTCGCTCACGCGGCGACGGCCTCCGCCTCCGGATAGTCCGTATAACCCTCGGGGCCCTGGCTGTACCAGGTCGCCATGACGTCGGGAGCGAGCTCCGTTCCGGCGAGCAGCCGCCTCGGCAGGTCCGGATTGGAGATGAACGGCCTTCCGAAGCTGATCGCGTCCGCGCGCTCCTCCTCCAGCGCGGCCTGGGCGCGTTCGAGGTTGAAATCCGAATTGAGGATCAGGGGCGCCGGGAAGACCTTGCGGATGGCGGGGGCGACGGGTGGGACGTCCGACTTGCCGAAAGTCCCCGCAGGCCCCGGCTCGCGGAGCTCGAGGAAGGCGATTCCGATCCCGGCCAGCGCCGCCGCGGCGGCGGTGAACAGGGTCTCGGGGTCGCTATCCTCGCAGCCCTGGGTCTCGCTGTTGGGCGAAAGACGCACCGCGGTGCGCTCCGGCCCCACCATGTCGGCGATCGCCCGGGTGGCCTCGGTGAGCAGCCGGATTCGGTTCTCGACCGGACCGCCGTAATCGTCTTCGCGCAAGTTGGTGCCGTCGCGCAGGAACTGGTCGATCAGATAGCCATTGGCGGCGTGGAGCTGGACCCCGTCGAAGCCCGCGGCGATCGCATAGGCCGCGGCCCGGGCGTAATCGTCGAGAAGCCCCGATATCTCGTCGAGCCGCAGCGACCGCGCCTCCGCATAAGGCTGGCGGCCCTCGTAGGTATGGGCCTTGTAGGGCGCAATGGTGGCCGAGGCCGAGACCGGAGCCTCGCCGCCGAGGAAGCTGGGATGGACGACGCGCCCCATGTGCCAGAGCTGGCAGAAGATCCGGCCGCCGGCCTCGTGCACGGCCTCGACGACCGGCTTCCACGCTTCCCGCTGCTCCTCCGTCCATATGCCCGGCGCGTAGGGCCATCCGAGCCCCTGCCGGCTCATTCCGGTGGCTTCGGTAATGATCAGGCCGGCGCCGGAGCGCTGACGATAATATTCCGCCATCAGGGCGGTCGGCACATGCTCGCGGGTCGCCCGGCCGCGGGTCAGCGGCGCCATGACGATTCGGTTGGGGCAGAGGACGGCGCCCAGCTGGATCGGATCGAAGAGGGTCGGCATGGGCATTCCTTGACGTGGGCGAGCCGGGAGCCCTAGCGGCCCTTCGGCGACAATGCAGCAATCTCGATCATCCGCCCCCGCTACGGGACGATACGCCTTTCCGGCGCTGATCGCCGGCAACCTCGTCCTGGCGCTCGGGCCGTGGATGGTCCGGCTGACCGACGTCGGCCCGGTCGCCTCCGGCTTCTGGCGGCTCGCCCTCGCCATTCCCTTCCTCGGCCTGCTCGCCTGGCGCCAGCAGTCGGGGCGGGAGCCGCCGGCCTGGAGCCTCGTTGCCATGGTCGCGGCGGGCGGGTTGTTCCTCGCCATCGACCTCGCCGCCTGGCACGTCGGGATCGGCCTGACCAAGCTCGCCAATGCCAGCCTGTTCGGCAATGCCTCCAGCTTCGTCCTCGTCGTCTACGGCTTCGTCATCCTGAAGCGCCTGCCCCGCGCGGTGCAGGCGGTCGCGCTCGTCCTGGCGGCGGCGGGCACCGGCCTGCTGATGGGTTCGAGCTACGAGCTTTCGCCGAAGAACTTCCGGGGCGACCTCTTCGCGCTCGCCGCCGGGCTCCTCTACACCGGCTACCTGCTCGCCGTGGACCGCGCACGCAGGACGATGGCGCCCTGGCCTGTGCTCGCCATCGCCACCGCGGCGGGCGCCCTCCCCCTTCTCTTGCTCTCCCTGGCGCTCGGCCAGAAGGTGATGCCGAGCGACTGGACTCCGCTCCTCATTCTCTCCTTCGGAAGCCAGGTCGTCGGCCAGGGCCTGCTCGTCTACGCGGTCGGCTATCTGTCGCCGGTCGTCATCGGCCTCGGCCTCCTCGCCCAGCCGGCGGCCGGCGCGGTGATCGGCCGGTTCGCTTATGGCGAGACGTACAGCCTCGCCGACGCCGCCGGAGCGGCGTTGATCGCGGTGGCTCTGGTGCTGATTAGGCTTCCGGAGAGGGAGCGGGAGACATAACCGTCGTCCCAGCGCAGGCTGGGACCCCGCCGGGTGAAATGCGCCGCGTTCCTCACCCCCCGGGCCCCAGCCTTCGCTGGGGCGACGACTCGCCCTTGCATCCTTCCCTCGGCAGGATCATTCTTCCCTTATGCCCGAAATCGCCCCGAACGAGATGAATCTCGACGAGCTGCGCATGGCGCTGGCCCCGCTCGTCCCGGCCAATGCCGTGTTCGACGGCTGGAGCGACCAGGCGCTGGCGATGGCCGCCGCGGAGCTGGGCGTGCCGGCGCCGCGCGCCCGGCTCGCCTTCCCGGGCGGAGCGACCGACATGATCGACGCCTGGTTCGACGCCATCGACCGCGGCATGGCGACCGCCTTCCCGCTCGAGAAGATCGAGTCGATGAAGATCAGGGAGCGGATCGCCGGGCTGGTCATGTACCGGCTGGAGGTGATCAACCCGCACAGGGAGGCGCTCCGCAGGGCGCTGGCCATCCTCGCTCAGCCGCAGAACCTGCCCCTTGCGGGCCGGCTCGGGTGGCGCGCAGCCGACCGCATGTGGCGGATCGCCGGCGACAAGGCGACCGACTTCAACCATTATTCGAAGCGCGCCATCCTGATGGGCGTCTACGGCTCGACCAGCCTCGTCTATCTCGACGACTCGAGCGAGGGCCTCGCTTCGACGCGCGCTTTCCTCTCCCGGCGGATCGACGACGTCATGCGCTTCGAGAAGGTGAAGGCGCAGTGGCGCGGCAATCGCGACCGGATCCCTTCGCTCTCCCGGTTCCTGGGCCGGCTGCGCTACCCGGCGGCCTGAGCGTGGAACTCCGCCGGATCGACGAGATCGCGAGCTACCACGCCCATATCTATTTCGACCCGGAGTCGCAGCGCTCGGACGCGATCGCCATTCGCGAGGCGGTTGCCGAGCGCTTCGCGGTCCGCCTCGGCACCGTGTGGGACCGGCCGGTCGGCCCCCACAGCAAGGCGATGTACCAGATCGCCTTCGCCCCGGAGCTGTTCGCCGGGCTGGCGCCCTGGCTGATGCTGAACAATCGCGGGCTCAGCATCCTCATCCACCCGAACACCGCCAACCAGAAGCGCGACCATCTGCTCGACGCCGTCTGGATCGGCGCGCCGGTGCCGCTCGACGGCGAGGTCCTGCCCGAGGACGGCGAGGCTGAGCTCACGGGGGAGGTGAATACGGCGCCGACGGTCGAGCCTTGATCCTCCCCTCCCTGGAAGGGAGGGGGGTGGGTAGGCGAGCGAAGCGAGACTTTCTTCCGACTCCGAGTTTCGGCCGCCTTCGGCGGACCCACCCCTGGCCCCTCCCTTTCAGGAAGGGGGAAGCTTCCCGTCCATCTGCCCGATCGTCGCGATCAGCGGCGGCGCGTTCTTCATGCCCGCGGAGACCGCTTCGACGCGCTCCATGACCCTGAGGATATTCCCGCCGGCGAGCTTGGCCAGGTCGGAGTCGCTCCAGCCGCGCCGGGCCAGCTCGGCGAGGAGGGCCGGATAGGTCTCGACCCCCTCGAGCCCCTTCGGCGCGGTGCCGCTGATCCCGTCGAAATCGGAGCCGATCCCGACATGGTCGATTCCGGCGATCTTGCGGATATGCTCGATATGGCCGGCCACCTCGGCAAGCGTTGCGTCCACCGCCGGATGCGCTGCGTCCCAGGCGTCGAGCGCGGCCTTCCGCCGCTCCGGCTGGCCGGAATAGAGGTTCTTGAGCCGCGCGTCCTCAGCCTCGCGTTCGGCGGCGCGCTGCCGATAGGCCGGGGAAAGGAAGCCGGGGAAGAAGTTCACCATGACCACTCCGCCATTGGCGGGAACCCGCTTCAGTACGTCGTCGGGGACGTTGCGGGCATGGTCCATCAGCGCCCGGGCGTTCGAATGGGAGAAGATGACCGGCGCCTTAGTCGAGTCGAGCACGTCGTGCATGGTCTTGGGCGAGACGTGGCTCAAGTCGACCATCATGCCGAGCCGGTTCATCTCTCCGACGATGGCCCGGCCGAAGGGGGTCAGGCCGTCATGGGCCGGGTCGTCCGTCGCCGAATCCGCCCAGTCGTTGTTCATGGAATGGGTAAGGGTCATGTAGCGGGCGCCGAGCGCGTGGAACTGGCGAAGGGCCGCCGGCGAGTTGCCGATCTGGTGCCCGCCCTCGACCCCGATCAACGAGGCGATCCGATTCGCCTTCTGGATCCTGCGGATGTCCGCGGCGGTGGACGCCATCTCGAGGCGCCCGGGATAGCGGCCGACCATCCGGTGGACGATGTCGATCTGCTCGAGCGTCACCCTGATCGCCTCGTCGCCCTTCAGGTCCGCCGGGATCCAGACCGACCAGAATTGCGCCCCCACCCCGCCTCTCCTCATCCGCGGCAGGTCGGTCTGGAGCCGGGCCTCCAGCTTCGACGTGTCGGAATCGAGGTCGAGCGGCTTGCGCCAGAAATCGTAGGCGTCGCGGATCTCCCAGGGGAGGTCGTTGTGGCCGTCGATGACGGGGGTCCTGGCCAGGACCTGCTCCACCCTGCGCTCGGGGGTCTGGGCCGGAGCGGCGGAGGCGGTGGAGATCACAGCCCCGGCGAGCAGGATCGGCAGGCATCGCATCATCGTTCATCCCCTTTTGCGCGAGGGTAGCTCCTCCGCGCGGCTTGCCAAGAGCCTAACGTCATCCCGGCGGAAGCCGGGACCTCAGGGCGAGAAGTCTCGGCGGGCCTCCCCGAGGTCCCGGCTTTCGCCGGGATGACGGCGGCTAATCGTTATTGATAATCAATTGCAACTGAGTTAGCCCGACCCCATGTTTCGCCGCCTCGCGCCCCTCATCCTGTGCCTTTTCGCCTTCCTCGGCGCCGCGCCCGCCGCGGCCCGGAATGCCGAGGTGCAGACGACCTGGCGCCTGCTCGACTATGTCGCGGTCGACTATCGCGAGGCGGTCCGCGACGGCCGGATCGTCAACCAGGGCGAATATAAGGAGATGGCGGAATTCACCGCCTCGGTGCGCCAGCGGCTCGCGGCCCTGCCCGAGAAGCCGGCGAAGGCGAAGCTCGTCGCCGGAGCCGGGGCCTTGCAGGCTTCGGTCGCGCGCACGGCCGCCCCGGCGGAGATCGAGAAGCAGGCGCGCGGTCTCGCCGCTCAGCTTATCGCCGCCTATCCGGTTCCGCTCGCACCTCGGCAAATGCCCGACCTTGCCCGGGGCCAGGCCCTCTACGCCGAGAATTGCGCGAGCTGCCACGGCGCGGCCGGCGACGCCAAGACCCCGCTCGCCGTCGGCATGGACCCGCCCCCGATCGCCTTCACCGACCGCGAGCGGGCGCGGGAGCGGAGCCTGTTCGCGCTGTACCAGGTGATCGACCAGGGGCTCGAGGGCACGGCCATGTCGAGCTTCGGCCACCTGCCCGAAGGGGACAAGTGGGCGCTTGCCTTCGCCGCGGGCCGTTTCGCCTATCCGTCCGCTTTGGCCGAGCGGGGCCGGGCGATCTGGGAAGGCGATCCGGGCGTGCGCGCGCTCGTGCCCGATTCGGCCGCCCTGGTCGGGCTGAGCGAAACGGCGCTGGCCGCGCGGGTCGGACCGGAAAAGGCGGGAGCCTTGATCGCCTTCCTCAGAAGCAACCCCGATTCGGCCGCGCAGCCGGAAGGCTCGACTCTCGCCGTCGCCCGCGAGCGCCTCCGCCAGAGCCTCGCGGCCTATGAGAAAGGCGATCGGAGCGGGGCCACCGAGCTTGCGCTCTCCGCCTATCTCGATGGGTTCGAGCCGGTCGAGCCGATGCTCGCTTCCCGCAATGCCGGGCTGATGGCCCGGGTCGAACGGGCCATGGCCGAGCTTCGGGCCGCCATTTCCGGAGGCAGGGACGTCGGCGAGGTTCGGACCCGGGTCGAGGCGATGGACGCCTTGTTCGACGAGACCGAGCAGGCCCTGGCCCCGGATCAGGGCAGCGCCGCCTCGACCTTCCTCGGCGCCTTCACCATCCTTCTTCGCGAGGGGCTCGAGGCGCTTCTGATCGTCGTCGCGATGCTCGCCTTCCTCCGCAAGGCCGACCGCGCCGAGATGGTCCGCCCGGTGCACTGGGGCTGGATCACCGCGCTCGTCGCCGGAATCGCCACCTGGTGGGCGGCGACCCACCTGGTCTCGATCAGCGGCGCCAGCCGCGAGCTCACCGAAGGATTCGGCTCGCTCTTCGCCGCAATCATCCTGCTCTTCGTCGGCATCTGGATGCACGGCAAGGCGCAGGCGGACGAATGGCAGCGCTACATACGCGAGAAGGTCGGCCAGGCGCTGTCGAGGAAGTCCGCCTGGTTCCTGTTCCTGCTCGCCTTCGTGGCCGTCTATCGCGAGGTGTTCGAGACGATCCTCTTCTTCACCGCTTTGTCGGCCGAGGGGCGGATCGCGCCGCTGATCGGAGGCGCGGCGGCCGCGGCGGTGCTGCTTGCGGTGATCGCGGTGCTGATGTTCCGTTTCAGCCGCAAGCTGCCGATCGCCAAATTCTTCGCCTACAGCTCGGCGCTGATCGCGGTGCTCGCGGTGGTGCTCGCGGGCAAGGGCGTGGCTGCGCTTCAGGAGGCCGGGATGATCGGCGTCACCCCGCTCGGCTGGGCGCCGAGGGTGGAGATGCTGGGGCTGTATCCGACGATCGAAGGGCTGCTGGCGCAGGCCGCGACGCTGCTCATCCTTTTGGCCGGCTTCGCCCGCAACCGGCGTGGGCCGAGGAAGCTGGCGACGGCGAACTAGCTCCCCTCCCTGGAAGGGAGGGGCCGGGGGTGGGTCCGCCGAAGGCGGCCGAAACTCCGCGTCCGTAAAGTCTCGCTGCGCTCGCCTACCCACCCCTGGCCCCTTCCTTGCAGGGAGGGAAGGTTCGGCGCGGGCCTCGGCGGCCGATCATGTCCGGGATGACGACAAGCTGGGGATAATTCCCTAAATCCGATAGCGCGCGCCGAACGCCTCGCTTATCGTCCGCGGCGAAGCCGAAACGTACGGAAGGAAGAGTCATGGCGGGCGTCAACAAGGTCATATTGGTCGGAAATCTCGGCGACGACCCCGAGAGCCGCTCGCTCAACAATGGCGGCGAAGTGGTCAACCTTCGGGTGGCCACCTCCGAGACTTGGAAGGACAAGGACGGCAACCGCCAGGAGCGGACCGAATGGCACCGGGTGGTCATCTTCAACGAGAATCTCGGCCGGGTCGCGAAATCCTATCTGCGCAAGGGCTCCAAGGTTTACCTGGAAGGCCAGATCCAGACCCGCAAATGGACCGACCAGTCCGGCGCCGACCGCTATTCCACCGAGGTGGTCCTGCAGCGCTTCCGCGGCGAGCTCGTCCTTCTCGACAGCCGCGGCGGCGGCGGGGGCCAGGATTTCGGCGGGGGCTATGACGAAGGGAGCTCGGGCTTTGGCGGCGGCGGCGGCGGCGGATCGCGCCCTCAGTCGCGCCCCGCGCCGGCCTTCGACAGCGATCTGGACGACGACGTCCCCTTTTAATCCTCCCCGTCGAAGATGGGGAGGGGGACCAGGCGAAGCCTGGTGGAGGGGCAAATGGCGCAGGCCTGTGCCAGCTACCCCTCCACCACCCTTCGGGTGGTCCCCCTCCCCACGATTGCATCGTGGGGAGGATTATTCCTTCAGCTTCCCCTTGAGCGCCGCGAGCGCGGCGAACGGGCTCGACTCGATCCGCGCCTCCTCCTCGCTCTTCACCCCCGCCTCCCTGAGCGCGGCTTCGGCCGCGGCGGAGCGCGGATAGGGATCGAGGGCGAGCAGCAACGTCTGAGCGACGGCCTCGCCGAGGTCGATGGCGCCGCCTTCGTAGAAGACGACGTCGAGCTCCGCTTCGCCCAGCTCGACCTCTTCGTCCGGCCGGGCGTCAACGGGCAGGGGCCGGAATTCGACCCGGAACTCGTCGGCGACCTCCGCCTCGACCGGCTCGCCCGACCCGATGCAGCTCTGGGTCACAATTGCCCGAAGCCTGCCGACCGCGCTCACAGCCTCCCCGGAACGGCGAAGCTCCGCGTCCGCGGCGAGACTGGCCAGGGCGACCAGGCCGAAGCGGCGGGCAAGCGCCTCGAGTTCCTCCGGTCCGGCTTCGATCCCGACCGGCAGGGGCTCGGCAGGCAGCGAGTCGAGGCGGTAGAGGCGGCTGAATTCGTTCACGGGTGCGGAAACTCCCCGCTCAGCAACGGTTCCAGCGCGGTGCCGGCGAGCCGCTCGTGGAGGCCGCGAAGGCGCGCCGCGACCCAGGCGGCCTGGGCGTCGGACGCCGGTGCGTCGCGGAAGACGTTGCGCCGAACCGCCGGCTCGAGGTCGCCGGCGGCGGCCAGAGCCTCGCGCAGGACTCCGAGTCGTCCGCCGAGCGCGCCCACCAGCTTGCCGACATGCTTGCCGACGACGAAGTCGCCGATTCCGATCTGGCGCAGGGTGCCGTCCATGTCGTCGATGAAGATTTCGGTGAGCGCCACCGATTCCGCCTTGGCGTCATCGCCTTCCGCCTCCAGCCGGACGAGGGCCAGGGCGACGATGGTTGCGAGCATGTCGAAACGGCCCTCGAGCGAGTCGGGGACCCCGCCCTCCCGGTACCAGCCCGGCTCGCGCGCCGCGGCGACGAGGGAATCGTAGAGGGGCCTCAGCGCCGCGCGATCGCGCCGCTCGCCGAACAGGCGGGACAGCAGTGCCAGGGAAGGTCTCCTCTTGAAGGGGCGCCGTACTTGCGCCGTTCAGCTTTTCTCGGATATTGGAGGGCCTGGCCCTGCCGGCAAGGCAGGCGCCGGCGCTCGGGCTTCGCGCCGGCCGGTTTTACGGAGTTTTTTCCAATATGATGGTTTCGGGACGAAAAGCGGCACTGCTGGTCGCCGTTGCGGCGGGGCTGGCGGTCGGCGGCTGCACCAAGACTCAGGACCTCCAGGGCTATCTCGTCGACGAGACGCTGGTGAGCGCGGTCCAGCCCGGGGTCGACAATAAGGAATCGGTGCAGAACACGCTCGGCCGGCCCACCTTCACCGGCACGTTCGACCAGAACGACTGGTATTACGTCTCGCGCCGGACCAAGAATTACGCCTTCAACCACCCCCGGGTGAACCAGCAGACGGTTCTCCACGTCCGCTTCGACCAGGCCGGCAACGTCGCCTCCGTCGAGCGCAAGGGCATGGAGCAGATCGTCTCGATCGACCCGTCGGGCGACAAGACCCCCACCCTCGGCCGCCGGACCAGCATCTGGGACGAATTGTTCGGCAATATCGGCGCCGTCGGCGCCGGCGGGATGGGCGCCCCGACGGGCGGCGGGGGGCCAAACTCTCCGAACTGATAATCCCCCCCATCGAAGATGGGGAGGGGGACCCCGCGTAGCGGGGGGAGGGGTAAATGGCGCAGGCCCTCGCCGTCTCGTGCCTTAAGCTCTGAACCCGAGCCTTCTACCCCTCCACCATGCTCCGCATGGTCCCCCTCCCCATGCCTTGCATGGGGAGGATTTCAGCGAACCACCCCGCTCCCCGCGAGCACGCCCAGGGTCACCAGGTCCGATGCGCTCGCGGTCATTGCCGCGATCTGCACGGGCTGCTCCATTCCGACCAGGATCGGGCCGATCACCGCGTCGCCGCCAAGCTCGCGCAGCAGCTTGGCCGAGATGTTGGCCGTCTGCAGGCCCGGCATGACCAGCACGTTTGCGGGACCGGTCAGCCGGCTGAACGGATAGACTCGCGCCATTGCCGGGTTGAGGGCGACGTCGGGCGACATCTCGCCTTCATATTCGAAATCCACGTCGCCTCGGCCGTCGAGAACCTTCACGCCTTCGCGGATCCGCTCCAGGTAGGTGCCTTCCGGGTCGCCGAAATTGGAATAGGAGAGGAAGGCGACCCGCGGCTCGTGGCCCATCCGCCGGGCGACCTGGGCGGTGTGGACGGCGATGTCGGCGAGCTGCTCGGCGCTCGGCCGTTCGGTGACCGTGGTGTCGGCGATGAAGCTGGTGTGCGACTGGCCGACCAGGACGTGGAGCCCGAACGGGGTCATTCCGGCCTTGGGGTCGAGCACCCGCTGCATCTGCCTCAGGCTCTGGGCATAGGGGCGGGTGACTCCGGTGATCAGCGCGTCGCCTTCGCCGAGGGCCAGAAGCAGGGCCGCGAAGGTGTTGCGGTCCTGGTTGACCATCCGCTCGATCTCGCGCTGGAGATAGCCGCGCCGCTGCATCCTCCTGTAGAGATGGTCGACCATCTCGGGGACCCGGCCGTAGGTGCGGCTGTTGATCAGCTCGAAGCTTTCCGGATCGTCGACCCCGAGCGCGCGCAGCCGGTCGTGGACGTCGTCGCGCCCGACCAGGACGGGGATCCCGTAGCCCCCGTCGCGAAAGGCGATGGCGGCGCGGAGAACCACGTCCTCGTCCCCTTCGGCGAACAGCACCCTCTTGGGGTCGGCCCGGGCCGCCTCGTAGGCGAGGGTGAGGACCGAGGTGGTCGGGTTGAGCCTCGACTTCAGCCGGCTGCGATAGGCGTCCATGTCGTCGATCCGCATCTGGGCGACGCCGCTCGCCATCGCCGCCTTCGCGACGGCCGCGGGGACGATCTCCATCAGCCGGGGATCGAAGGGCGCGGGTATGATGTAGTCGGGCCCGAAGCTGTGCGCCTTGCCGCCATAGGCCGCCGCGACCTCCTCCGGCACCTGCTGGCGGGCGAGCTCGGCCAGAGCCTCGGCGGCGGCGATCTTCATCTCGTCGTTGATCGTCGTCGCGCGGACGTCGAGCGCGCCCCGGAAGATGAAGGGGAAGCCCAAGACGTTGTTGACCTGGTTGGGATAATCGGAGCGGCCGGTAGCGATGATCGCGTCCGGCCGTGCCGCCTTGGCGTCAGGCGGGCTGATCTCGGGGTCCGGATTGGCCATTGCGAAGATGATCGGCTTGGGCGCCATCTCCATCACCATCTCGGGCTTGAGAGCGCCCGCGGCCGACAGCCCCAGGAAGACGTCCGCGCCGACCAGCGCTTCCTCCAGGGTGCGGGCGTCGGTGATCACGGCGTGGGCGGACTTCCACTGGTCGAGCCCTTCCCGGCCCTGCCAGATCACGCCCTTGCGGTCGCACATGATGACATGGTCGTTGCGGACGCCCATCGCCTTGATCAGCTCCGTGCAGGCGATCGCCGCCGCGCCGGCCCCGTTCACCACCACCCTTATGTCCCTGAGCTCACGCCCGGTGAGGTAGCAGGCGTTGATCAGGCCGGCGGCGGTGATGATCGCGGTGCCGTGCTGGTCGTCGTGGAAGACCGGGATGTTCATCCGCTCGCGAAGAGTCTGCTCGATGATGAAGCAGGCCGGGGCGGCGATGTCCTCGAGGTTGATCCCGCCGAAGCTCGGCCCCATCAGGGCGACGGCGTTGATGAAGGCGTCGCTGTCCTCCGTGTCGAGCTCGAGGTCGATCGCGTCGACGTCGGCGAACCGCTTGAACAGAACCGCCTTGCCTTCCATCACCGGCTTCGAGGCGAGCGCCCCGAGATTGCCGAGGCCGAGGATCGCGGTGCCGTTCGAGATGACCGCGACGAGATTGCCCTTGGCGGTATAATCATAGGCTTTGGACGGATCCTCGGCGATCGCGCGCACTGGCACGGCCACTCCGGGCGAATAAGCGAGGCTGAGGTCGCGTTGCGTCGCCATCGGCTTCGAGGCGATGATCTCGATCTTCCCCGGCTTTCCGCCCATCGTGTGGAAGTCGAGCGCCTCCTGCTCGGAGAATTTGACGCTGCTGCCTTCGCTCATCGCGGCTCTCTCCCGATTTTTGAGGGTGCTGTAGGACCGGAGGGTGGGAAGGGGCAAGTCGGGGCCTTTGTCCTCCCCGTCGCGAAGCGATGGGGAGGGGGACCGCGTGAAACGCGGTGGAGGGGCAACCGGCGCGGTGAGCCCCACCACCAC
>DASVVM010000133.1:0-12775 GCA_036386555.1 Allosphingosinicella sp. | reverse complement strand
CGACAAAGGCCGACCCCACAAACAGGCCCTCGTCGCCTGCGCTCGAAAGCTCCTCATCTTCGTCAACACCGTCCTCGCCAGAGGCTCCGCCTGGCAAAAACAAACCGCAATCAGCTAATGGTTGCTGAACTCGTTTCAGGGGCCTAGTTCTCCCCCGCTCGGCGGCTCGACACTGGATGCTGAAACAAGTTCAGCATGACGGAGTGCGGCTCTCCCGCGCCTTCTCGCGTCAGTTGATCGAGATCACTCCGTCCACGGCGCGCCATTCGGTCGGGCGGATGAGGTGCTGGTGCGCGATTCGGACCGAATGGAGCACCGCCTCGATGTCGGTGCGCCAATGGTCGAGGAAGCGATGGAGGACCGGAAAGGTCGGCGCCAGGTCATATTGCTGCCAGACGAAGAGCTGGATGAGCTTCGGATGGTCGGGCATGTAATAGGCGACCTCGGCGGTCATCAGACCATAGCCCTGGACCTGGAGCAGGAAATCGCGGTCGTTCATCGCGCCCTCCGAAACGTTACGGGCGCAGCATAGCCGAACAGGCTTAACGGCAAACTAACCATGATCAGCCGGCTGTTTCGTCATCCCCGCGAAGGCCGGGATCTCGGTGCGACCCGCCGAGACTCTCGACCCGAGGTCCCGCCTTTCGCCGGGATGACGGGGACCTCAGACGGTGAAGCTTTCGCCGCAGCCGCACTGGCCCTTGGCGTTGGGGTTCTCGAAGACGAAGCCGGCGGTGAAATCGTCCTCGCGCCAGTCCATCGTCGAGCCGATCAGATAGAGGATGGAGGCGCCGTCGACGAAGAAGGGGCCGGCGGGGGTCTCGATCCGCTCGTCCATCGGATTGGCCTCGGCGACATAATCGACCGAATAAGCGAGCCCCGAGCAGCCGCGCCTCGGAGTCGAAAGCTTGACTCCGATCGTGCCTTCGGGCGCCCGAGCCATCAAAGCCGCGACCCGCGCCTCCGCGGCGGGGGTAAGGGCAAGCGCGGCTCGGCGGGCGCGGCGGGGGGCGGTGGTCACTTCGTTCATTCTCGTTCCTCCTCCCCTCCCTGGAAGGGAGGGGCCGGGGGTGGGTCCGGCGAAGCCGGGCGAAACTCCGAAGCCGCAAAGTCTCGCTACGCTCGCCTACCCACCCCTAACCCCTCCCTTCCAGGGAGGGGGAAACAGTCACAGCATTCCCAATTCTAATTTCGCTTCGTCGCTCATCTTCTGCGGGTCCCAGGGCGGATCCCAGACCAGCTCGACCTCGGCGTGGCCGACGCCGGGGACCGACCCGACCCGAAGCTCGACCTCGCCCGGCATGGATTCGGCGACCGGACAATTGGGCGTGGTAAGGGTCATCTTGACCAGGGCGTGGTTCTCCGGGGTGATCTCGACGTCGTAGATGAGGCCGAGATCGTAGATGTTGACCGGGATTTCCGGGTCGTAAATGTCCTTCAGCGCCTCGATCACGGCTTCGTAGAGGTCGCCGCTCGCCTCGGCCGGCGCCGCGGGCGGCTGCTGGGCGAGGAAGCCCTCCAGATAGTCGCGCTTGCGCTCGAACGCGTCGCCGACGCGCGCCTTTGGCGGCGACGGCACCGCGTCCACCTCCTCGACCTCGATCCTGCGCTCCTCGTTCACCCGAAAATCCTTCTCACCCGTTCCAGCCCGCGCACCAAAGCGGCGATGTCGCGGGGTCCGTTATAGACTCCGAAGCTCGCGCGAGCCGTCGAATCGATCCCGAGATGGGCCATCAGCGGCTGGGCGCAATGATGCCCGGCGCGGATCGCCACCCGGCTCTCGTCCAATATGGTACCGATATCGTGCGGATGCACCCCTTCCATCGCGAAGCTGACGATCCCCGCCGAGTCGTCGGGCCCGAACAGCCGCACGCCGTTCACCGATGACAGGGCTTCGCGAGCCTGGCGGACCAGCGCCCTTTCATGGGCGCCGATCGCTTGAGCGCCGATGCGCTCGACATAGCCGACCGCGGCCTCGAGCCCGAGGACTCCCACGATGTGGGGCGTCCCGGCCTCGAAGCGGGCCGGCGGCGGAGCGAAGGTCGTGCCCTCGAAGCTGACCTTGTCGATCATCGCTCCGCCACCCTGCCAGGGCGGCATAGCGGCGAGCAGCTCGGTGCGGCCCCAGAGCACTCCAATCCCGGTCGGGCCATAGAGCTTGTGGCCCGAGAAGACGTAGAAGTCGCAGCCGAGCTCGGCGACGTCGACCGGCATTCGGGGGACGGCCTGGCAGCCGTCGAGGAGGAGCAGGGCGCCGGCCGAGTGGGCGAGCGCCGCCGCGCCCCGGGCGTCGAGGACCGAGCCGAGCACGTTGGAGACGTGGGCGAGGGCGACGATCCGGTGCCGCTCGGTGAGCATCGCGGCCATGGCGTCGAGGTCGATCCGACCGTCCTCGGTCAGCGGCGCGACGTCGATCTCGGCACCGGTCCGCTGAGCGATCAGCTGCCAGGGCACGATGTTCGAATGATGCTCCAGGACGGAGAGCATGATGCGGTCGCCGGGCTTCAGGATCGAGCCGCCCCAGCTCTGGGCGACCAGGTTGATCCCCTCGGTGGCGCCGCGCACGAACACCACTTCGTTGGGCGAGGGCGCCCCGATGAACGCGGCCACCCGCCGGCGCGCCGCCTCGAAGGCGAGAGTCATTTGCGACGAGCGCTCGTAGACGCCGCGATGGACGGTCGCATAGGTTTCCGAATAACCGCGCTCGATCGCCTCGATCACGGCCCGCGGCTTCTGCGCGGTCGCGGCGGTGTCGAGATAGGACCAGCCCTCGGGGATGGCCGGGAAGTCGGCGGCATGGTCGAGGGGGCGCGCGGAAATGGCCATGTCCATCAGCCGAACCAGCCTTCCGCGTCGGCATGCATTGCCGCGCGCACGGACTCCTCGCCGGCCCGGTCGATCGCGTCGGCGACAAAGGCTCGGGTGAGGAGGCCCTTGGCCTCGAGGGCGGGGAGTCCGCGGCTGGCCATGTAGAACAGGGCGTCGCGGTCGAGCTCGCCGACGGTGGCGCCGTGGGCGCATTTGACGTCGTCGGCGAAAATCTCGAGCTCGGGCTTGGCGTTGATCGTTCCGGCGCGGGAGAGCAGCAGGCCCTTGAGCGACTGCTCGCCGTCCGTCTTCTGAGCGTGACGGGCGACCTCGACCCGGGCGGCGACCGAGCAAATGGCCCTGTCGTCCGCGACCGAGCGCCAGACCTGCCGGCTGGTGCCCGACGGCCGGTCGTGCCGGATCACGAGATTGGCGTCATGACGCTGCCGGCCGCGGGCAAGCAAGGCGCCTCCCGCTTCCGCATAGGCGCCTTCTCCGGCGAGGACGATCTCGCCGTCGAGCCGGCTGTCGGCACCGCCCGCGGCGAGGGTGGTGACGACGAGGCTGGCGGCTTCGCCCACGCTTGCGCGGTCGGTGAAGCTCGCGAATCCCGCGCTTGCCAGCGAGCGCCGGGCCAGCATCAGCCGGGCGCCCTTGAACAGCCGGATCGCCGTCAACCGGTTGGACCAGCCTTCGCCGACATAGGTCTCGACGACCGAAGCCTGGGCGTCCACGTCCAGCTCGATCTGGGCGGCGAGATGGCTGGCGCCTCCGGTCGAGACATGGACGATCTGGACCAGACCGCACGGGGCGTGGCGATGGCCGAGCCTGAGCTTCCAGCCGTCGCGCCCAGCCAGTCGGCCCAGCGCATGATCGCCCGCCTCGACGTCGAGCCGTCCGACCTCGATCCCGGCAGGGTTGCTCCGGTCGGCGACCAGCTTCCCGTCGACGAACAGCAGCCTCGGCCCGTCGGCCTCGCAGTCGAGCCAGGGCAGCGTTTCCGGCACGGCGCCCAAAGGCTGCCGTGCCGAAAGCTCCGGCAAGGCGGAAAGATCGCTCCAGCGCCAGCCTTCGGTCCGATTCGAGGGCAGATCGAGGAGGCTCACGCGCTTCCCTCCCCGTCATCCTGAACTTGTTTCAGGATCCAGTTCTTCGCCTCCCTGGCGCGCGACCGGCTGGACCCTGAAACAAGTCCAGGGTGACGGCCGGGTAGGCGATGACGCTCCGTCACGCCGCCACCTCCGCATAGCCCTCGCGCTCGAGCTGGCGCGCCAGTTCCGGGCCGCCCGAACGAACGATGCGGCCGTCCGCGAGCACGTGGACGAAGTCGGGCACGACCAGGTCGAGCAGGCGCTGGTAGTGGGTTATGAGAAGCACCGCCTTGTCCGGGCGGCGCATGATCCGGTTGATGCCGTCGGCGACGACCCTAAGCGCATCGATGTCGAGGCCGGAATCGGTCTCGTCGAGCACCGCCAGGCGCGGGTCGATGATCCCCATCTGGACCATCTCGTTGCGCTTCTTCTCGCCGCCCGAGAAGCCGACGTTCACGTTGCGCTTCATCATGTCCATCGACACTCCGAGCGAGTCGCCCTGCTCGCGAGTGAGGCGGAGGAAATCGCCGGCCGAAATCTCCGCCTCGCCGCGGGCGCGGCGCTGGGCGTTGAGCGCGGTGCGGAGGAACTGGACGTTGGAGACGCCCGGAATCTCGACCGGATATTGGAAGCCGAGGAACAGGCCCGCCGCGGCGCGCTCGTCCGGCGCCATGTCGAGCAGGTCGCCGTCGTCGAGGGTGGCCGAGCCTTCGGTGACCTCATAGCCGGGGCGGCCGCCGAGGACGTAGGCGAGCGTCGACTTGCCGGCCCCGTTCGGCCCCATGATGGCGTGCACTTCGCCGGCGTTCACGGAGAGGGTGAGGCCCTTGAGGATCGGCTTGTCGGCGACCGTGGCGTGGAGGTTGGTTATGTTCAGCATTTCTTGCTCTCAAAGAATTTATCTACGGCTTCGGCGCCCTTTTGCCGGGCCGTATTCATCATGCGGAACAGCTCCTCGTGCCGCTGAACCATCGTCGTGGCGTTCGGCATTCTAACGTTTACGTCCTGAACCGACGCACTGCCCGACCGCAGTCCCGTGAGGAGGCTCAGGAGGGCTTCCATTATTTTCTCGCCCCCGGACTGGAACTGCTCAAACCCTGACGAATGACCAAGAATTGCGTCAAAGGCTTCGTTATCTCGATAATTTGTTCCGCGCGCAGATGCACATTACCCATCCGCTCAAGAAGCGCTTTGATCGCAGCATCTAGTTTAGTTGGTGTGGGGAACCACACTATCCCACGCTCCCCTGAAGACTGATCCCATGCACTTTTTGCGCCTCGTCTCGGACAAGCCCCACCCCCGACCCCTCCCCTGAAGGGGAGGGGAGGAGGTCGGCGCCTGTCTCTAGCCCCTCCCCTTCAGGGGAGGGGTTGGGGTGGGGGTTGTTCCAGCGCTTCGGCGTTTCGTTGAGTGCGATCAGGACGTGCTGGAGCACGCCGTCCATGTTGGTCATCACGTCGTCGTTGGTGATTCGAACCACGCGAAAGCCGCGGCCCTGCAGGATGTCGTCTCGCACCCGGTCCTTGCCTTCGTCATGCGTGTCGCCGTCGACCTCGACTATCAGTGCCTTGTGAGGACAGAGAAAGTCGGCGATGAAGCGGCCGATCACGGATTGCCGGCGAAATTTGTAGCCCCCAAGCTGGCCGTTCGAGAGATGCCGCCACAACCGCTTTTCCGGTTCCGTGGGATTGCGGCGCATCTCCGCGGCTCTGCGATGAAGCTTCTTGAGCTGCGCATTGGACAAGCCCCACCCCAAACCCCTCCCCTGAAGGGGAGGGGCTTCAGGCCGCCACCCTTTGTCGTGGTACGGAGCACTCATCGGATGCTGCTTTCCCTCGTAATGCGCCGGCGCTCGGCGATCTTAGCGGGCAATTCCGTCCACCTGGGAGCCAGGCAAGCATTCATCGCCGCCTTCGTGACGATGTCCGGCCTCACGCAAGGGCGGGCGGCGTCGCAGGCGAGCGAGTCGATCTCGGGGTCCCCGCTGCTCCGGGTGATCCGGCAGACGACCTTGCCGGCCTTTTCGAGCTTGATCCTGAACTTAATCTTCCGAACCCTCTGGCCGATGATCACGATGTCGTTCTCGGCCACGACCGGGCGAACGGCCGCCGGGGAGGGCTGGGCGGCGAGGAGGAGCAGCGCGAGGGTCATTTGGGCGCCCCCGGATCCGAGGCTTGCGGGCCCGCAAACTCCCGTCTCAGGCTGTCGGCCATCATCCGGTCGCCGGAGTCGATCATCGATTGCGCGGTGGATTTGGCGCTCGCGGCTGGAAGGCCCGCGCCCACCATCCGGCTCCGAGTCGCGTTCAGCGCCCGCTTCCTGCCGCTCTTGCAGAGCGAGAAACCCGAAGCGATCGCCGTATCCGCCGACGCTCCGCTCCGCTTCGAGGCCCGAGCGCGCTCGTACACGCATTTCCCATAGGCCGCGGCGGCCTGTTCGAGCGGCGTGCCGCCGTGGAACTGGGCGCCTGCCGGGCTGATCGGAAGAGCGGCCGCGAAGGCCGCGAAACCCAATATTCCCCTCATCCGACGCTCCCTTCGAGGCTGATCCCGAGCAGCTTCTGCGCCTCGACGGCGAACTCCATCGGAAGCTGCTTGAGCACCTCGCGGGCGAAGCCGTTGACGATGAGGGCGACGGAATCCTCCTGGCTGAGGCCGCGCTGCATCGCGTAGAAGAGCTGGTCGTCGCTGATCTTCGAGGTGGTCGCCTCGTGCTCGATCTGGGCGGTGGGGTTGCGGACCTCGATATAGGGGACGGTGTGGGCGCCGCACCGGTCGCCGAGCAGCAGCGAGTCGCACTGGGTGAAGTTGCGCACGTTCTCGGCGCCGGCGAGGACGCGGACGAGGCCCCGGTAGGTGTTGTTGGAGCGGCCGGCGCTGATTCCCTTGGAGACGATGGTCGAGCGGCTGTTCTTGCCGATGTGGATCATCTTGGTGCCGGTGTCGGCCTGCTGGCGGTTGTTGGTGAGGGCGACCGAATAGAATTCGCCGACGCTGTCCTCGCCCTGGAGGATGCAGGAGGGATATTTCCAGGTGATGGCGGAGCCGGTCTCGACCTGGGTCCAGCTGATCTTCGAGCGCGCGCCGCGGCAGGCGCCGCGCTTGGTGACGAAATTATAGATCCCGCCCCTGCCCTCCGAATCGCCGGGGTACCAGTTCTGGACGGTCGAATATTTGATCTCGGCGTCGTCGAGCGCGACCAATTCGACCACCGCGGCGTGGAGCTGGTTCTCGTCGCGCATCGGCGCCGTGCAGCCTTCGAGATAGGAGACGTAGCTGCCCTTGTCGGCGACGATCAGGGTGCGCTCGAACTGCCCGGTGTTCGCCGCGTTGATCCGGAAATAGGTGCTGAGCTCCATCGGGCAGCGCACGCCTTCCGGGATGTAGACGAAGGTGCCGTCCGAGAAGACCGCGGCATTGAGGCAGGCGAAGTAATTGTCGCGCTGGGGAACCACGGAGCCGAGATATTTGCGCACGAGATCGGGAAACTCGCGAACCGCCTCGGAGATCGAGCGGAAGATGACTCCGGCGCGCTCCAGCTCGGCGCGGAAGGTGGTGGCGACGGAGACCGAGTCGAAAACGGCATCGACGGCGACCTTGCGTGCGCCCTCGACTCCGGCGAGCACCTTCTGCTCCTCGATCGGGATCCCGAGCTTCTCGTAGGTGCGGCGGATCTCGGGGTCGAGCTCGTCCAGCGAAGCCAAAGTCGGCTTCTGCCTGGGCTCGGCGTAATAATAAGCGTCCTGGAAATCGATCGGCGGGATGTCGAGCTTGGCCCAGCCTACCTCCTCCATGGTCAGCCAGGCGCGATAGGCCTTGAGCCGCCATTCGAGCATCCATTCGGGCTCTTTCTTCTTGGCCGAGATGAAGCGGACCGTGTCCTCGTTGAGGCCCTTGGGCGCGAAATCCTGCTCGATGTCGGAGGTGAAGCCCCATTCGTAGCTCGAGGCGCGGTCGACCGCCTCCTGCGCCTCGCGGTTGCGCACGCCGGTATCTTCAGCGGCCATTATTTCGCCTCCGCGAGGGTCGCGAGGCTGACGCCCTGGAGCGCGCCGCGCACCGCGTCGTTGGCGGCGTTGAGGTGGGGCTTGACCCGGCAGCTGCCCTCGAGCGCGCAATCGTGGATCGAGCCCTCTATGCAATTGGTCATCGCGATCGGCCCCTCGACCGCCTCGATGATGTCGGCGAGGCTGATCCCGCCGGCGGCGCGGGCGAGCCGGAAGCCGCCGCCGGCGCCGCGGGCGGAGAGGAGAAGGCCGGCTGCAGCGAGGCGTCCCATTACCTTCTGGGCGGTGGGAAGCGGGACCCCGGTCTCTTCCGCCAGCAGGCCCGCGGACAGGGACGCGCCGGTCGGATGACGGGCCGCGGCGGCCATCACGACGACGGCATAATCGGCAAGGGAAGTGAGGCGCATAAGCTAATCGGACCAATTCATTCCGATTTGCATGTGGCGGGTGAGGCAAAGGAAATCAAGCGGTCGCTTGTGAGACAGGCTTCGCGGATTCCTGGGTACGGGACTATTGCATTCGCTGAAGCTGGAGGACATGGGCATTCGCGACTCGATTCAGCGCGTCACAGACTCGGTTGGCCGACTTAGCGGCATCGCGCCAGCTTTTCGTTTGCCCCGATTCGGCTTCTGATTCATAACCTCCAAACCGGCAGCACAGTCATATCCCAGCGTCCCACAAGGCCGGCCAAGAAAGCCATCCCCTCGCGGGGCGGGCCTGAGGTGAGCTATGTCTCTCTATAGGCTGATACGACCGCTGGTTTTCTGCTTGAACGCGGAGACCGCCCACGACTGGACGATCGGACTGGCGAGAAGAGTGTCAGCGGTATTTCCTGCCACGCCTCATTTGCACGACCCGATTTTGGAAACACGGGTCGCAGGAATTACCTTTCCCTCCCCGGTGGGGTTGGCGGCGGGCTTCGATAAGGACGCCAAGGCGCCCGATCTGATGTTTCGACTGGGATTTGGTTTTGTTGAGGTCGGTACCGTCACGCCCAAACCGCAATTCGGGAACGAGCGGCCCCGTGTGTTCCGGCTGGAAGACCAAGAGGCGATCATCAATCGTTTCGGATTCAACAGTGACGGCCATACCGTGGTTGCGGCACGCCTCGCAGCACGCACAAATCGCGCCGAAATCCTGGGCGTCAACATCGGTTCGAACAAGACGTCGACTGACCGGATCGGAGACTATGTCGCAGGTGTGGAGAGGTTCGCTTCCCAAGCCCGCTATATCACTGTGAACGTGTCGTCGCCCAATACACCAGGACTCCGGCTCCTTCAGAACGACGACAGTCTGCCGAGGCTAGTCGACGCAGTTGTCAGCGCGCGCAACAAAGTGAATGGGCCACCGATATTCCTGAAGGTTGCCCCGGACTTGACGGATGAAGAGATCGTTAGAATCGCTCAATCCAGCTTCAATGGGGGCATCGACGCCTTGATCGTCGCAAACACAACGGTCTCGCGCCCCGGCGACCTTGCGGCTGTCTGTCCCGAGACGGGTGGCCTGTCGGGAGCGCCCGTTAAATCACTATCGCTCAATATCCTGCGCGCATTTCATTCGGAGATCGGAGGCCGGGTGCCACTGATCGGTTCCGGCGGCATTTCCTCTGCGGAAGATGCCTATGAGCGGATACGAGCCGGAGCCTCCTTGATCCAACTTTACACAGCTCTGGTTTATCACGGCCCAAGCCTGGTTCGTGACATAGGCCGGGGGATTGCAGCGATGCTGCGGCGGGACGGCTTCACGACACTTTCAGAAGCGGTCGGCGCCGACAAGGCTCCCCGCTCGGCTGCAGGGCCCAGCCTCGTTCGGCCGGAGCCCAGGGTATCGGTTGCTGCCATAGCTTAGGCACCCGGGCGCGTCTTAGCGCTTGCGGCGCGGGCGAAGGCGGCTAGTGTCGCCGCCGATGCTCAGCCGGCTTTTCCTTCCGCTCCTTCTTCTCCTCACATCCTGTGCCACCGCTCCAGCGGCCGACCGCGGCGCGGCTCAGCAGGCGGGAGGCATGGTTTCCGCCGCCGATCCGCGAGCGGCCGAGGCGGGGCGATGGATTTTGAACCAGGGCGGCAACGCCGCGGACGCCGCCATCGCCATCCAGGTCGCGCTGACCGTCGTCGAGCCGCAATCCTCAGGCATCGGCGGCGGCGGCTTCTTCGTCTACCACGATTCCAAAAGCGGCCGGATCTTTACCTATGACGGCCGCGAGAAGGCGCCGGACGCCGCCTCGCCCAAATGGTTCTTCGGGCCCGACGCGAAGCCGCTGCCCTATCGCCAGGCGATTCCCGGCGGCAAGAGCGTCGGAGTCCCCGGCAACATCCGGCTGATGGCGCTCGTCCATCGCCGCCACGGCCGGCTGCCCTGGGCGAAATTGTTCGAGCCCGCGATCCTGCTCGCCCGCGACGGCTTCGCCTTGACCCCGCGGGGCCGCAACGCGATCGTCAACAGCCGCGAGCTCGCCGGGCTGAGCGCCTGGGGGCGGGGCCAGCTGTTCGGTGCGGACGGGGAGCCGAAGGCGGTCGGGACGGTGATGCGCAATCCCGAGCTGGCGCAATTGCTGGAGAATATCGCGTCGCGAGGCCCGGACTATTTCTACGTCGGCCCGGCCGCCGAGGCTTTGGTCCGCACCGTCCGGGGCGCGCCGCGCAACCCGTCGGCCATGGTGGCAGGCGACCTCGCAGCCTACGACGCCAAGGAGCGGCCGCCGGTCTGCGCACCCTATCGCGGCTACCGGATTTGCGGGATGGGGCCCCCTTCGTCGGGGGCGACGACGGTCTACGCTACCCTGAAGCAGATCGAGCGCTTCAACCTGCGCGCGCTCGGCAAGGACAATCCGGTCGCCTGGCATCTGATCGGCAATTCGATGCGGCTCGCCTTCGCCGACCGCGACGCCTATCTCGCCGACCCCGATTTCGTCTCCGTGCCGGTGGCCGGGCTCATGGACCCAGCCTATCTCGCCTCCCGCTCGCGGCTCATTTCGGTCGAGCAGGCCATCGACAAGGCCGTCGCCGGCACCCCGCCTGGAGCGCCCCGGGTGACTCCCGCAACCGCTGCGGAAGTGCCGTCCACCTCGCACATGGCGGCCGCCGACGGCGCCGGCAACGTCGCTTCGGTGACGTCGACCATCGAGGGGCCCTGGGGCTCGGGCCTGACCGTGAACGGCATGTTCCTCAACAACGAGCTGACCGATTTCAGCATCGTCCCGGAGCTCGACGGAGCGCCGGTCGCCAACCGGGTCGAGGGCGGCAAACGGCCGCGGAGCTCGATGTCGCCGACCATCGTCTACGGGCCGGACGGCAAGGTCCGGCTCGCGGTCGGCGCCGCGGGCGGCCCGACGATCATCGCCCAGGTCGCCAAGGCGATCATCGCGGTGATCGACTGGGATCTGAGCGCCCAGGAGGCGATCGCGCTTCCGACCCTCTTCGCGCCCGGCGATACGTTGCTGGTCGAGCGCGGCACCGGCCTCGAGGCGATGATCCCGGCGCTCCAGGCGCTGGGCAACAAGGCCGCGCCGATGAACCCGGGCTTCAAGGCCAATGCGATCGAATGGGTAGGCGGCGGATGGCGCGGGGGCGCCGATCCGCGAAGCGAGGGCGTGGCGCTCGCGCAGTAAATACGGAGTAGCCATGCGCGAGCTCGAACATTTCCCCAATCTCGTCGCCATGTTCTTCGCGCGCGCCGCCCGGAAGGGCGACTCGCCCTTCCTCTGGGCCAAGAAACAGGGGGCCTGGCGATCGACCGGCTGGAGCGAGTCGGCCGACCAGGTCTGCTCCCTCGCGGCGGGGCTGAAGGCGATCGGGCTGAGGGCCGGCGACCGGGTGATGCTGGTTTCGGAGAACCGGCCCGAATGGTGCATCGCCGACCTCGCAATCATGACCGCGGGATGCGTGACCGTCCCGGCCTACACGACCAACACCGAGCGCGACCACCAGCATATCCTCGACGACAGCGGCGCCCGCGCCGTCATCGTCTCGACCCAGAAGCTGGCGCGGCCTCTGCTTCCGGCGGCGATCCGGTCGAGCAATTGCGAGCATGTCGTCGGGATCGAGGCGCTTCCCGGAGCCCAGTCCGGCAATGTCGGCTTTCACGACTGGCAGACGCTGATCGCGGCGCATAAGCCCGACGTCGCCGCCTGCACCGAGGCCGCGGCCAAGGTGACGCGGGACGACCTCGCCTGCCTCATCTACACGTCGGGAACCGGCGGCGCCCCGCGCGGCGTGATGCAGCATCACGGCGCCATCCTCCACAATGTCGAGGGCTGCGTGGAGGTCATCGCCGAGGATTTCGGGGTCGACGAGGAGGTCTTCCTCTCCTTCCTCCCGCCAAGCCACGCCTATGAGCATAGCGGCGGGCAGTTCTTCCCGATCGGGATCGGAGCGCAGATCTATTATTCCGAAGGGCTGGAGAAGCTCGCCTCCAACATCGAGGAGACGAGGCCGACGCTGATGATCGTGGTGCCGAGGCTGTTCGAGGTGCTGAGGCAGCGCATCCTCAAGAATGTCGAGAAGCAGGGCAGGCTCCCCAATTACCTGATGAAGAGGGCGCTCGAGATCGGGGCCAGGAACTATGCCGGCTCGAAGAGCCTGTGGGACCGGCCCATGGACCTGCTGCTCGACCGGCTGTTCAGGCCCAAGATCAGCGCCCGCTTCGGCGGCCGGGTGAAGGCGATGGTGTCGGGCGGAGCGCCGCTCAACCCTGACGTCGGAATCTTCTTCCACTCGATCGGCCTCACCGTCCTCCAGGGCTACGGCCAGACCGAGGCGGCGCCGGTGATCAGCTGCAACCGCCCCAAGGCGGGGGTGAAGATGGACACGGTCGGGCCGCCGCTGAAGAATACCGAGGTCAGGATCGCGGAGGACGGGGAGATACTGGTTCG
>DASVVM010000132.1:0-5212 GCA_036386555.1 Allosphingosinicella sp. | reverse complement strand
AGGGCGCGCCGCTTCCGGCGCCGCGCGGCGGAGTCACCGGCGCCGCCCATGCGGGCTGCATGTTCGTCTTCGGCGGCGAGGGGGAGCGCACCCACGTGCTGGGCCTCACGCCCAACACCTATGGCTACGATCCCCGCGCCGACCGCTGGACCAGGCTTCCGGACCTCCCCATCGCCGTCCACGGCCTCAAGGGCAGCGCGGTGATCGGCGGCCGCATCTTCCTTCCGGGCGGCGGGATCACCCTGGGCGGAAATTCCGGCACCAACGCGATGCAGGTCTACCGACCGACGATGCGCTGCGAGTGAGATGGGGACGGCCGGCGGGCCGTCCCCGTTCGGGGCTATTTCTCGAGCAAAGCCTTGAGCCGGTCGAGGTCCTGCCGCGCCTGCACCCCGGGCTCCCGCTGGAACAGCTTCGCGACGATCCGGCCGAGGGCGCCCGCCGGCGGATCGTAGGAGATGGTCGCGCGCACGTTGGTGCCGCCTCCGTCCGAAGTCTCGATGAACTCGACCCGGCCGCGATTGGGAACGCTCGCCCCTTCTTCCGACTTCCAGGCGATCAGCCTTCCGGGAATGTCCTCGGTGACGAGGCTGTTGAACTCGACGCTCGTGCCCGCCGGGGCCTTGATCACCCAGTGCGAGCGCACTTCGTTGAGCCTGGTCACCGACTCGATATTGTCCATGAACTGGGGCAAATTCTCGAAATTCCGCCAGAATTCGTAAATTTGCTGCGGCGGACGGTCGATGATCACGGATTCCTCGACGGTGGTGGTTTCGCGACCGGTGGTGCCGCTGCTCGATCCGCGGCCCGAAAACATGAACGGCACGGCCGCTCCGACGATAGCCCCGGCAAGCGCCGCTCCGGCGACCACGGCCGCGCTCGGGCGGGTCTCGACGACCTCGATTTCCCGATGTGTGGAGCCGGTGCTCTCGCGCCATTCGTCGGACCGGTGGCCGCCGCTGCCGGCGGTCGTCGCGCCTGCGCCCTCGGGAAGGGAAGTCGAATTGTGAGTCATCGCTGATACTCCATACTGGCCGAATCGAATGGGAAGCGGCCGGGAAGCCGGTCGCCCTGGACCCGCTCAACGGCGCAGGATTCCGAAGCGTTCCCCGACTCCCGCCGAATTGCGCCGGACGGTTTCGGCGACCCGCCGCTCGGAGCAATTCGGCAGCCTATGCCGAGTCGGCCGCCAAAGTATCCTCAACCGCTTCCAGCACGTGCGAAACGTCCTCGGCAGTCGGATTGCCTGCTACATCTCCGTGAACGATCCTGTTTCGGAGTTGGATCGGACGAACCGCCTCTGTCCCGTCACGCTGCCGCTAGACTCGTTGGGGCCGCTTGCGAATATTAGCCTAGCGGGGCATCGGGGCCCAATGATCGAGCTCGACGAAGAACAGCAGCGCGCCCGCACCTGGTTCGAGAGCCTTCGCGACCGGATCTGCGCCGAGTTCGAGGCGATCGAGCGCGAGGCCGGCAGCGCGGCCGCTTTCGACTACACCCCCTGGCAGCGCCTCGACCCGGACGGCTCGCCCGGCGGCGGCGGGGTTCGCGGGCTGATGAAGGGGGAGGTGTTCGAGAAGGTCGGGGTCAACGTCTCGACGGTCGCCGGACGGTTCAACGAGGATTTCGCCGCCACCATCCACGGCGCCGGCGAAGATCCGCGCTTCTTCGCTACCGGGATCAGCCTCGTCGCCCACATGGCCAATCCGCACGTGCCTGCGGTCCACATGAACACGCGCTTCCTTGTGACGACCAGGCGCTGGTTCGGCGGCGGCGCGGACCTCAACCCGCCCATCCCCTATGAGGAGGACACGGCCGACTTCCACGCCCGCCTCCGCGCCGCCTGCGCCGCGCACGACCAGACCTTCTACGACCGCTTCTCGAAATGGGCCGAGGACTATTTCTACATCCCCCATCGCGGGGTCCATCGGGGAGTCGGCGGGATATTCTACGACCATCTCGAAGGCCCGTTCGAAGCGAGCTTCGCATTCACCCGCGACGTCGGCGAAGCTTTGCTCGACGTGTTCCCTAGGCTGGTCCGGCGCCGGATGGGCACCCCCTTCGACGCGGCGGACAAAGCGAGGCAGCTCGAATGGCGCGGCCGCTACGCCGAGTTCAACCTCATCTACGACCGCGGCACTTTGTTCGGCCTCAGGACCGGCGGCAATGTCGACGCGATATTGATGAGCCTCCCGCCGCTGGCGACGTGGAGCTAGAGCGGCAGGCGCGAAATCCGCGTCACTCGTCATGCCGGGCTTGACCCGGCATCCACCTTCTCTGGCGCGACGGCCGGAAAGAAGATGGACCCCGGGTCAGGCCCGGGGTGACGGTGAAGGTCCAGCGCACGGTGCGCCGAGCGGAGCCAAGCCGCCGGTGCTGCGTTGTCGGCGCACATAAAACGGAGGAAATTCATGCGCATGATTGCACTGGCCGCTGCGGCCCTCGCCCTTTCCGCCTGCGGAGGCGACAGCGGCAAGTCGGACGAGGCCAACGCCCTTGCGACCGACAATCTGATGATGGACGACAACATGATGATGGGCGACAACGCGTCGATGAACGGCATGGGCGGAATGGACGCCAATGCGTCGACCGACGCCGCCGCCGAGAACGCGCTGATGCAGAAGGACGCCGTCACCAACGACGCCGACACCAATCTCGCCAACGGCCTTTAGAGGCCTACCTGAGCTGCTATCACGCAGGCAGCGAAGGGGGAGCGCCCGCCGCACGGGCCGGCGCTCCTTCCTCGCCGCGACCGCGCCGGTCGCGGGCACGGCTCGGGCCCTCGGCGGCAACCGCGACGCGCGCCCGCGCGTTCAGCCGGTCCGAACCCTGACCTCGAAGCGAGGAGCCGCCATGTCGAAGCTCGAAGCCGCGATCGCCGGAGCGCTGTCGCTCCTCCTCCTCTCCGGATGTGGCAGCCAGGTGCCGGCGGCCCCCGACAACGCCGCCGCACCCATCGAGGGAAACGCGCTTGGGAACGAGTCCCCCGCCGCTCCCGCGCAGCCTGGCGCACCGGTCAATTCCGCGGACGATTCCGTGCCGCCGCCGGATGCGGTTTCGCATCCCGACGGCTACCTCCCGCCGGCGCCGGCCGAGCCGGGACCGGCCAATGCGAATTCCACCGGCACGGATCCGTCGCCGCCGGCGACGGAGGATCAATATATCCGCAACGGGCAATAAGCCGGATTCGTCGATCCAGGCTGCCCGACGGAGGACGACGATGACCGTCACCATCACCGCATTCGAATCGTCCCCGGACGAGGGCCAGGGCCAGGCGCGGGACATGCGCGTGCGCTGGGCGCTGGAGGAAGTGGGCCAGGCGTACGACGTCCGGCTCGTCTCGTTCGAGGCGATGAAGCAGCCCGCGCATCTCAGGCTCCAGCCCTTCGGCCAGATCCCCACCTATGAGGAAGGCGATCTCGCCCTGTTCGAATCGGGCGCGATCATCCTCCATCTCGCCCAGCGGCATCCGGGCCTTCTGCTGCCCGAAGATCCGAACGGCAGGGCGCGCGCGGTCGCCTGGATGTTCGCCGCCGTCAACACGGTCGAGCCGCCGATCGTCGAGCGCGAGGCGTTCGAGCTGATGGAGCGCGATCGGCCCTGGTACCGGGATCGCCTTCCCATGCTCGAGGACAGGATCCGCGCCCGCCTCGGCCGGCTCTGCGATCGGCTCGGCGATTCGGACTGGCTCGACGGCGCCTTCAGCGCCGGCGACCTGATGATGGTGACGGTGCTTCGCCGTCTCGAAGGATGGGGCATCGTCGAGGACTATCCCGCCCTCGCCGCTTATGTCGCCCGCGGCGAAGCCCGTCCCGCCTATCGGCGCGCCTTCGCCGCCCAGCTGGCGGTGTTCGAGAGCAGCCGGGCCTAGGCCGCCTCGGCGAGCCGCCCGGCGGCGAGGTAGCGCTCGTAGCCGGCGAAGTTGAAGCTGGCGAGATATTCGGCCTGCATCTCGGGCGTCAGAACCTCGATCAGGAAGCTGCCCTCGACCCACACCTCGATCACCCGGAAAGGCCCGCGCGAGCAGACTTTGGCGGGCGCCCCGAAGCGTCTCGCAATCCCCTTGACGTCGCCCATGCCGAGCTCCGTGGCGATCGCGACATGGACCGGTCCGTGAGCCGAAGGCCGCCCGGCGCGGGATTGCGCGCCCGACTCGCCGGCCCCTTCGTGGAGCTCCGTGCCGATGGGATAGATTTCGATCGCGCTGCCGCGGTCGTCGCCCGCCATGGCGATCCAGCTTCCCTCCGCCACCGGCGGAAACGGGTAGGCGCGGCCGCCCCAGAGCTCCGCGATCAGGCTGGCGGCCTGCCTCGGCCGCTGCGCCGCCATCGAGATATGAAACAGCATCTTCGTCCTCCTGGGAGCCTTGCTCCCGACTGGAATATAGTCCGGAGCGAAAGTCGCCCTCCGGCCTTCGATGGCCGGTTAGTGAAGCGCCCATGTCTCAGCGCGATGCCGCGAAGCCTCCTGTTTCGTTTCTCTTGTGTCCGCGGCCAGGCTCAGGAAGGCGCGCCGGGCGCCGGGTCGTCGAGCTCCAGCCATTGCTCGAAGAAGCCGCCGTAGCGCCGCTCCGGATCGACGAAATGCACCTCGTATATCCAGGTCCGCGGATTGCCGTCGCGGTCGGGTCCGGACAGCGGGAGCCGGTTGCCGGGATGGAGGAAATTCTCGCTGAGCTCGCCCTGGACGACCTCGTGCGGGAAATTGCCGATGAGGTGGCCCGAATGCCAGTTCGGGAAGCTGTAGCCCTGCGCCCGCGCGGCCTCGACGGCGAGCTCGTACATGTCGGCGCCCGTGACCGACTCGCGATTGGCCTTGAAATAGTCGCGCCCGGCATACCAGGCCGCCTCGATCGAGTCCCGCAGCCGGATCCTTTCGGGATCGTTGCCGATCACATAGGTCCGCCCGATGTCCGCTTCCCAGGCTTCGAACATCGGACCCAGATCGACGAACACCAGGTCCTCGGACCCGATCCGAAGGTCGGGCGGGCTTGCTCCGAAGGTGCACAGGGTGTTCGGCCCGGCCCTGACGATCCGCTTGTGCCAGTGCTTGAGCCTGCCGAACATCTCCTGCCCGAGCGACTGCAATTCCCGGCTCAGCTCGAGCTCGGTCACGCCCGCCCTGAAGAGGCCCGAATCCTCCGCAGCCCGAAGCAGATCCATCGCCATATGATGGGCCTTCAGAAGCCTGGCGTTACGGTCGGGGGCCGGGT
>DASVVM010000131.1:0-59467 GCA_036386555.1 Allosphingosinicella sp. | reverse complement strand
AGCGCGTCCGAAGTCTCGGCGGCAATCGGCCTGGCCCAGGGGGCCTTCCTCGCTTGGCGCGAGGTGCCGGCGCCGCGACGCGGCGAACTGGTCCGCTTGTTCGGCGAGGAATTGCGCGCCGAGAAAGATGAGCTCGGCCGGCTGGTCACGCTTGAATGCGGCAAGGTGCTCTCCGAGGGGCTTGGCGAAGTCCAGGAGATGATCGACATTTGCGACTTCGCCGTCGGCCTTTCCCGCCAGCTCTACGGGCTCACCATCGCCACCGAGCGGCCGGGACACCGGATGATGGAGACCTGGCATCCGCTCGGAGTCGTGGGAGTGATCTCGGCGTTCAACTTCCCGGTGGCGGTCTGGGCGTGGAACGCCTGCCTGGCCTTCGTCTGCGGCGATCCGGTGGTGTGGAAGCCGTCGGAGAAAACCCCGCTTACGGCGGTGGCGGTGCAGACCCTGTTCGAGCGGGCGGCGGAGCGGTTCGGCGAGGCTCCGGAAGGGCTCAGCCAGGTGGTCCAGGGCGGGATCGAGGCGGGCGAGGCCCTGGTCGACGATCCGCGCGTGGCGTTGCTCTCCGCGACCGGCTCGACCCGGATGGGCCGCTCGGTCGCTCCGAGGGTCGCGGCCCGCTTCGGCCGCAGCCTGCTCGAGCTTGGCGGCAATAACGCAATGGTGGTCGCCCCCTCGGCCGACCTCGCCCTGGCGGAGCGGGCCATCGCCTTCGCCGCCGTCGGAACGGCGGGGCAGCGCTGCACGACCCTTAGGCGCCTGTTCGTCCAGGAGGAGGTCTATGACAGGCTGGTTCCGCGCCTGAGGCAGATCTGGGCGGCGGTGCCGGTCGGCAATCCGCTCGAGGAAGGGACTCTGGTCGGGCCGCTGATCGACGAGGCGGCGGTCGGGGCGATGCAGTCGGCGCTGGACCGGGCCCTCGACGAAGGCGGCCAGGTCCACGGGGGCGGGCGGATCGACGGTCATTACGTCCGGCCCGCTCTGGTCGAGATGCCCGGCCAGACCGCGATCACCCTGACCGAGACCTTCGCGCCTATCCTCTACGTGATGCGCTACCGCGCGCTCGACGAGGCGGTGGCCGCGCACAACGAGGCGCCCCAGGGACTGGCTTCATCCATCTTCACCAACGACATCCGCGAGGCGGAGACTTTCCTCTCGGCGGCGGGCTCGGACTGCGGGATCGTCAACGTCAATATCGGCCCGTCCGGAGCGGAAATCGGCGGGGCGTTCGGCGGCGAGAAGGAAACTGGGGGAGGACGCGAGAGCGGGTCGGACGCCTGGCGCACCTACATGCGAAGGGCGACCAACACGATCAACTACAGCCGCGAGCTTCCGCTGGCCCAAGGCATCAACTTCAACATGCCATGAGCGCAAGGGTCGCAATCCTCACCCCGGACAAGAGCAGCGAGGGCTTCCGCACCCGCTGGCCGGACGTGCTCGAGCGCAACGCGGAGCCCCTTCGTGAGGCGGGGCTCGAGGTCGAGGCCCGGGACTGGGCGGATTCGAGCGACCTTGCCGGCTTCGACCTCGTCCTGCCGCTCCTGGTCTGGGGCTATCCCTTCGCTCCGCTACAATGGGCGAAGGCCGTCGACCGGTGGGAAGGGGAGGGGGTGCGGCTGCGCAACCCGGCTTCGGTGCTGCGCTGGAACGCCGACAAAATCTATCTCGACACCCTCGCCGGGCGCGGCGCTCCGGTGGTTCCCACCCGCCATTACACCCAGTTGAGCGAGGCTCTGCTGGAGGAAGCGGCGGCGGCCTTCGGCACCGACCGGCTGGTCGCAAAGCCCCGGATCTCGTCGAGCGCCTGGCAGACGATCCGCTGGTCGCCCGGAGCGCCGCTGGCCGGCGGGCCGGAGGGGGCGGCGATGGTCCAGCCCTATCTTCCGGAAATCGAGCGGTCGGGCGAAGTCTCGATGATCTTCTTCGCCGGAGCGTTCAGCCACGCAATCTCGAAGCGGCCCCAGCCCGGCGACTTCCGGGTCCAGCCGGAATATGACGGGATCATCGCGGCGCATCGGCCGGACGCCGCGGAGCATGAGGCTGCGGAGCGGATCCTCGCCGCGGTCGAAGAGCCACTGCTCTACGCACGGATCGATCTGGTTCGGGGCCAGGAAGGGGCTCCGCTGCTGATCGAGCTGGAGCTGATCGAACCGGATCTTTACCTGAGTTATGAAGGAGATGCGGGGAAGCGTTTTGCGTCGGCCGTTCTGGAACTGATCCGCGGCTGAGCCGCTTGACGGGGCAATGGGCCACGTCCTCCTCCTCGGCGATTCGATCCTCGACAACGGCGCCTATGTGCGCGGCGGGCCCGACGTGGTGCGGCAGCTGCGCTCCAAGCTGCCTGCGGACTGGGACGCCACGCTTCTCGCGGTCGACGGAGCCGTGACCGGCGAGGTCCGCTCACAGCTCGCTCGGCTCCCGAACGGGGCGAGCCACGTCGTGGTCAGCGCGGGCGGCAACGATGCGCTCGGCGCCTCGTTCATGCTGGGTCATTCCGTCGCGACCGTCGCCGAGGCGCTGTCGCTGCTCGAGACGGCGCAGAGCCGCTTCGCCGCCGATTATTTCGAGATGGTGAAAGCCGTGTCGGGCGCCGGCCTTCCGGCCGCTTTCTGCACGATCTACGATACCCCGCCCTCGTCGCCCGACCATCGGATCGTCCGGACCGCGCTCGCCTTGTTCAACGACGTCATCACTCGGGCCGCCTTCGCCGCCGGGGCGGGGCTGATCGACCTTCGGCTGATCTGCGATTCCGACGAGGATTATGCCAATCCGATCGAGCCTTCCGTCCAGGGCGGGGACAAGATCGCCGCCGCCATCGCCGCCTGGGCGTCGTCGGGAACCCCGCTGGTTACGGGGCCGTTCTTACGATAAGAGTCACTCGTGAGCGTAAAGCGTAAAACACAAAAAATCGCAGGGGATTGGATCATGAATACTCGGACTTTCGCCCTCATTTTCGGAATCGTATTCCTCGTCATCGGCGCCGGCGGCTTCATTCCCGGGCTGACCGATCATTCGGCGACGCCGGACCCGGGCCTCACCATGCGTCACGGCTTCGGCCACGAGCTCGGCCTGTTCCCGATCAACACGCTTCACAACATCGTCCACATCATCTTCGGCCTCTGGGGCGTGATGGCCTATAAGAGCTACGGCGGCTCGCGATCCTATTTCCGGGTCGTCGCCGTGGTCTACGGGCTCTTGACGATCCTGGGACTGCTCGAGCCGACCCGCACGACCTTCGGCCTCGTCCCGATCTACGGCAACGACGTCTGGCTCCACGCTCTGCTCGCTCTGGTCGCGGCCTATTTCGGCTGGGTCAACCGCGACACGGCGGGCGACCGCGCCTGACGGCAGCGGCGGGGGATTGGAGGCTGTTTCCCGGCGAAAGCCGGGATCCAGCCCTTCCGCCGGTGCCGCTGGGCCCCGGCCTTCGCCGGGGAACTGCCAAGACGAAGCGGCCCGGCCTTGCGCCGGGCCGTTTCCCTTTTTCTTTCCATAGCTTGCCCGGCCCTTGCGGGTCCGTTCAGCGAGGTTTAATAGGCTATCGCAGGATAATGGCGCACTGCCACGCGAAGCTTTTTCGCGGCCGCCGTTAACGGGGATAGACCATGTTCAGCCGCAGCTTTCTCGCCCTCCTCGCGCTCGGGGCCGCCCTGCCCGCAACCCTTGCGCCCGCATCCGCGCAGAACGCCGCCGCGCCGGCCGCGCCCCAGGCCGCTCCGGTTCCGGCGCCGGCCGCCGCTCCGGTCATCGGCGCCGACTGGTCGCGCAAGGACGCGCAACAGCTTCTCCGCTACGTCGAGGGGATCGGCTCGGAAGGGCTCGACCCGGCCGACTACAATGCCGCGGCGCTCCGTGCGGCCATCGACTCCGACGACGACGGCCTGAGCGAGATCGCCACCTCGACCTTCCTGAAGGTCGCTTCCGACCTCAAGTTCGGCCATGTCCGCGACGGCGGCCGGATCGACTGGCACGTCAAGGACGACAGCTGGAACGTCTACGACCAGCAGGCTCTGCTCGACCGGGCGGTGAAGGGCGACGTCGCCGAGACCTTCGAGTCGCTGCTTCCGACCCATCCGCAATATGCGGCCCTGAAAGCGCTGCTCGCCGACAAGTCGATCGACTCCAAGACCCGCGACCGGATCCGGATCAACCTCGACCGCTGGCGCTGGCTTCCGCAGAATCTCGGCTCCAAATATGTGATCGTCAACGTCCCCGCCTACACGGTGGCCCTGGTCGAGAACGGCCAGACCCTGAACCGCCGCCGCGCGGTGGCGGGCGCGATCAAGACCCCGACCCCGTCGCTTTCCGCGGTGATCACGGGCGCGATCTTCAATCCCTGGTGGGAAGTGCCGTCCAGCATCGCCTCCGAGGTGCGCGGCAAGAAGGGCTATGTCGCGGTCAAGGACGATTCGGGCAAGGTCATCCGCTGGCGCCAGCCCCCGGGGCCGTCCAACGCGCTCGGCCGCATGAAGCTGGTGATGGGCAATCCCTATGCCATCTACCTTCACGACACCAACGCCAAGAACCTGTTCAACAAGCAGGCGCGCGCCTTCAGCCACGGCTGCATCCGGACCGAGGACGCGGTCGGCTTCGCCCAGACCCTGCTCGAAGGGACGGAATGGAACCGGGCCAAGATCGACCAGACCCTGGCGTCCGGCAAGGCGACCCAGGCCAATCTCGCCGCGCCGGTGCCGGTCTACATCGTCTACTTCACCGTCGCCGCGACCAGCGATGGTCCGCCCAACAGCTACGCCGATATGTACAGCCGCGACGGCAAGGTGCTGGCGGGGCTGACGGACCGGAAGAGCGGGACTGCGCTGGCCTCGTCGGGGAAGTAAGGGCCCCTCATCCTCCCTGCCGCGAAGCGGCGGGGAGGGGGACCATGCGAAGCATGGTGGAGGGGTAGATGGCGCGGACCCTCCGGGTTCGCGCGAGAACCTTCTTGAACTGAGCCAGCTACCCCTCCACCACCCTTCGGGTGGTCCCCTCCCCATCCGCTCCGCGGACAGGGAGGATAAGGGGGCGTCGCGGGAGGAGCCTTACTCAACACATGGACGCCTTCTCCGCCCTTTTCCGGCTGCTCTCGCCCGCCCGGCGGAGGCAGTTGGCGCTGACCCTCATCCTGATGCTGCTCGGCGCGGCGGCGGAGATGGTGACGATAGGCGCGGCTCTGCCCTTCCTCGCTTTGGTCGCCGATCCCGGCAGCGCCCTGATTCCGCCGCGGCTTCTGGCCGTGCTGACGGCGATCGGCGGCTCGCCGGTGGTGGGCGCCGCCTTGCTCCTCATCGTCGCCGCCCTGGCGGCGGCGGGCGTGCGCCTCGCTTTGACCTGGGGAAGCCAGCGCTTCGTCATGGCGGCGGGCCACGACATGGCCACCGCGGTCTTCGGCCGGATGCTCCGCCAGCCTTATGCCGAGCAGGTGCGGCGCAACTCGAGCCAGACCCTGGCGGCGATCGAGAAGGTGCAGGGGGTGGTGTTCGGCCTGCTCCAGCCGGCGATGCAGGGAATGATCGGCGCCTTCATCGCCGTCTGCGTCTTCGCATTGCTTCTGAAGATCGACGCCCGAGCGGCCGGCCTCGCGGCGGTCGCGGTGGTTCTCGCCTATGTCGGGGTCAGCCTGCTCGTCCGGCCCCGGCTCCGGCGCAATTCGGAATTGCTGGCGGGAACGATGGTCGAGCGCACGCGGACGGTCCAGGAAGGGCTGGGCGGGATCCGGGACATCATCCTCGACCGCTCCGAGCCCCTGTTCGAGGCGAAGTTCAGCGACCTCGACGGCCGCTACCGGCGAGCGCAGGCGGCGACCCAGTTCGTCGCCGGCGCCCCGCGCTTCATCGTCGAGGCGGCCGGGCTGGTCGCGATCGCCCTGGTCACCCTGGCGATGAGCCTCGAGCCCGGCGGGGTGGTGAAGGCGATTCCGGTGCTGGGCGCTCTCGCCCTGGGCGCCCAGCGGCTGCTGCCGCTGCTTCAGCAGGCTTATCACAGCTGGACCGTGGCGAGCGGCAATTTCCGCGCCTTCCGCGACGTCGTCGAGATGATCGAGGCGCCGATTCCGCCGCCGCAGCCCGAGGCGCTGCCGCTTCCGGTCGAACGGGAGCTGGCGTTCGAGGCCGTGGGCTTCCGCTTTCCGGAGGGGCGTTTCGCGCTTTCGGACGTCAGCTTCAGGATCCGCGCCGGCGAGCATGTCGGAATCGCCGGACCGACCGGCGGCGGCAAGTCGACCCTGCTCGACCTGCTGATGGGCCTTCTCGAGCCCGACGAAGGGGCGATACTCGTCGACGGCCGCCGGCTCGACGCGGCGACCCGGCCGGCCTGGCAGGCGGCCCTCGCCCATGTTCCCCAGGCCATCTATCTCGCCGACGACACCATCGCCGCCAACATCGCCTTTCCGCGCGGCGCCGAGGGAATGGACCGGGAGCGGCTCGAATCGGCGGTGCGGGCGGCGCAGCTCGAGACTTTCCTCGCCGGATTGCCCGAGGGGCTGCAAACCTATGTCGGAGAGCGCGGAGTCCGGCTTTCCGGCGGCCAGCGCCAGCGCATCGGCCTCGCCCGCGCCCTCTACCGCCGGCCTCGCCTGCTCATCCTCGACGAGGCGACCAGCGCCCTCGACGAGGGGACGGAGCGCGCGGTGCTGGCGGCGCTGCAGGAGGTGCGGGGGGACATGACGCTGGTCACGGTGGCGCATCGGGCGACGACCCTTGCCGCCTGCGACCGGCTCATCCGGGTCGAAGGGGGACGGGTGAGCGAGGCGTAACTGCCTCCCCATGCGAAGCATGGGGAGGGGGACCATGCGAAGCATGGTGGAGGGGTAGCTGCCGAGGCTCCTGCCACTACCCCTCCACCACCCTTCGGGTGGTCCCCCTCCCCATCGCTCGGCGATGGGGAGGATAGGAATCGCCCCTCCCGCGTTCCGCCCGCACCTGTGACCGCCACCCTTCCCCAGCTCACCGCCTTCGGACTGCTCGCCGCAATGATGCTGCTCTTCATCTGGGGCCGCATTCGGTACGACATGGTGGCCGTGCTGGCGCTCCTGGCCGCCCTCCTGCTCGGGCTGGTGAAGCCCGAAGACGCGTTCAGCGGCTTTGCCGACGACATCGTCATCATCGTCGCCTCGGCGCTGGTCATCTCGGCGGCGGTGGAGCGGTCGGGGGTCGTCGAGGCGGCGATCGGCCGGCTGAGCGGCAGCATGACCCGGATGGGGCCGCAGCTCTCGCTGCTGGTCGGCTCGGTCACTTTGCTCTCGGCGATGGTCAAGAATATCGGGGCGCTCGCCATGCTGATGCCGGCCGCCTTCCGGATGGCCAGGAAGTCGCACAGCTCCCCTTCCTGCTTCCTGATGCCGATGGCGTTCGGCTCGCTGCTCGGCGGCCTGATGACGCTCGTCGGAACGTCGCCCAACGTCATCGTCAGCCGGGTGCGCGAGGAGATGACCGGCGAGCCGTTCTCGATGTTCGATTACACGCCGATCGGCGCCGGGATCGCGGTCGCAGGGCTGATCTTCCTCCGCGTCGGCTACCGGCTCCTCCCGTCCGACCGCCACGCCGCCCCGACCATGGGCGAGGCGCTCGACATCGAGGATTACGCGACCGAGGCGGAAGTCCCGCCCGGCTCGCCCGCCGAGGACAAGAAAGTGGCCGAGCTTCGCGACCTGCTCGAGAAAGGCGTCGAGCTGACCGGGATCCACCGCTGGAACCGGCGTGCGACAATTCCACTGCCGGATGCCGTCATCCGCGCCGGCGACATGCTCATCCTGAAAGGGGAGCCCGAGGCGCTCGAGCGGGTCATCGCGACCTTGAGCCTGGAGCTCGAAGGGCATCATCGCGACGCGGCCGCCGGCACCGCTTCCTCCAACGTCGGGGTGATCGAGGCGGTGATCGGCCGCGATTCGATCCTCGCCGGAACCGCCGCCGGACGGGTGGCGCTGCACGACCGTCATGGAGTCAATCTCATCGCCGTGTCGCGCCGCGGCGAGCGGATCACCCGGCGGCTTCGCGACGTCGTCCTGTGCCCGGGCGACATCGTCGTCCTGCAGGGCGCGCTCGACACCTTGCCCGAGCGGTTGAGGGAGCTGGGCTGCCTGCCGCTGGCGGAGCGCAGCCTGAGGCTCGGCAACGCCCGCCGCGGCCTGATCCCGCTCGCCATCCTCGGCGGCGCCATGGCCCTGACCGCGGCGGGATGGGTGCCGGTCGCGGTCGCCTTCTTCGGCGCCGCCGCGATCATCATGCTGACCGGCGCGCTGCCGGCTCGGGAGGCCTATGCGAGGATCCAATGGCCGATCCTGGTCATGATCGCGGCGCTCATCCCGGTGTCGGACTCGCTTCGGACCACCGGCGCCACCGAGCTCATCGCCTATCATCTGTCGGGGCTCGCCGCGACCCTGCCCGCCTGGGGCGCCGTCGCCCTGATCATGGTGGCGGCGATGGCGGTCACCCCGTTCCTCAACAACGCCGCGACGGTGCTGGTCATGGCGCCGATCGCGGCGAGCTTCGCGGGAGGGCTCGGCTATCGTCCGGAGGCCTTTCTGATGGCCGTGGCGGTGGGCGCGGGCTGCGACTTCCTCACGCCGATCGGCCATCAGTGCAACACGCTGGTCATGGGACCGGGCGGCTACAGGTTCGGCGATTATGCGAGGCTGGGCGCGCCGCTGTCGCTGATCGTGGTGGTGGTGGGCGTGCCGCTGATCCTGGCGGTGTGGCCGTTGCGTTAGCGCCGGTTCCAGGCCCTAGGGCGCGGGCGCGGGCGCGGGCAGCTTCCAGACGATCCTGCCCGCGAGATGGTCCGCAACCGACTCGCCGGAGTCATCGACCGCCGGAGTGAACCGCGCCCTCGAGCTCATCAGGCCGCAGGTCGTCCCGTCCAGGGCGGAAGAGCCGCTCGATCGGGTGACGGTGCAGGCCGCGACCCGGCCGTCCGGCCCGACATCGAGGGTGAATCCGACGATCCCTTCCTCGCGAGCGGCGATGGCTTCGGCGGGATAATCCCGATCGGTGAACAGGCTCGCCAGATTGGCTTTCGCCCGGGCCGGCGAGGCCGCTTCAGGCGCGTTCGAGGCCGCTGCCTGGCCGGCGGCAAGCGCGGCGGCGAGCGCCAAGAGACCCAGTTCGCATTGCCAGTTCCCCCTTGTTTTCGACGGGACGAACCTGTCACGGCGGCGGGGCCTCGGCGATATGGTGGAACTACGTGCTTCCCGACGAACGGGGACGGTCGCTCAGGCCAGCTTGTCGGCGTAGAGGAACCGGCCCGGCCCGAGGCGGGCGAGGACCTGCTGGAGGCTATTGTAGGGGAGGGCGAAGCAGCCCTCCGAGCGGCCGAGCTTGCCGTGGGCGGCGAGTTGCTCGGGCTCGGCATACCAGGCCGAGTGGACGACGATGGCGCGGGTCTCGGCGTTGCTGTTGCTCCAGTCGAGGCCGGCGAGGCGGAGCGAGCGGCCGTATTTGCCGTGATAATATTCGCCGGTGCGGTAGCCGCCCTGCGAGGACGCCTCGGACCCGATCTGGTTGGAGAAGCGCTGGAGAAGGCCGCTGTGCACCGGATCGGAGCCTCGGCCGTGGGCGACGAGATGGTTGCTGACCCGGCCCGAACGGGTGTCGAGAAGGTAGAAGCGATGCTCGTTGGACGGGCGGCTGAAATCGGCGATCCCGACCACGTCGGTGTGGCGAAGCTGCGAGCGGTGGCGCTCGAACGAGGCGCGGGCGCGGGCGAGGAGCCGGGGGTCGATGATTCCGTCGACGGCGACCCGCGGCTGGGCGGGAACGCTGCGCGGATGCACCGGAGCCATCGGAAGGGGCTTAGGCTCGGGATCCTTCAGCCCGGCGACGATCTGCGCCAGGGTCTGACCCTGGGCCGCCGTGGCGAGAAAACCGGCCGAAAGCCCGGCCCCAAGCATTTGCCTGCGCGAGTAGATCAAGATTTTCCCCTCAGCTCTGAATTACAAGTTATAGCTTTTGTCCTTAAGTTCCAGTGAACTGCGGCCGCTTCATCCCGTGGGTGCCGCGACTCACCGCTTATTTCCAGCCCCTGATGGTTAAGGCCCCGTAACGTTGTCGGTGAAGCGTGCGGGGAACCCGGCAGGCTGCGGAAGCGTCTTCCGATTCCTATGGCCGAGTTCGACCGCCTTGAAGTGAAGCCCGGGCTTCCGCCGATGGAAGCCAAGCTCGTCGACTCGCTGCCGGAGGGCGAAGGGTGGCAATACGAGCCCAAATGGGACGGCTTCCGCTGCCTGATCTTCCGCGACGGGGCCGACGTCGCCCTGATGTCCAAGTCGGGAAAGCCGCTCGGGCGCTACTTCCCGGAGGTCGTCGACACCGTGCTCGGGATGGAGGCGGACCGGTTCGTCCTCGACGGCGAGCTGGTCATCCCGGTCGACGGCGCGCTATCCTTCGACGCACTCCAGCTCCGGCTCCATCCGGCCGAGAGCCGGGTCAATCGGCTGGCCCGGGAGACACCGGCCCAGCTGATGCTGTTCGACCTGCTCTTCTCCAAGGAGACGAGCTATCTCGAGGCGCCCCTGGAATTGCGGCGAAGGTCGCTCGAGATCATCTACGCGGCCGAGCAGCATGACGATATCCTGCTTTCGCCCTGCACCGCCGATATCGCGGTCGCGCGGGGCTGGCTCGACCAGGTCGGGGCGGCGCTGGACGGGGTCGTCGCCAAGCGGCTCGACGGCCGGTACGAGCCGGGCGAGCGGGCGATGCTCAAGATCAAGGCGATGCGCACCGCCGACTGCGTGGTCGGAGGATTCCGCTACGGGTCGAAGAGCAGGGAGGTCGCCTCGCTCCTGCTCGGCCTCTACGACGAGGACGGCCTGCTCCACCATGTCGGCTTCACCTCCGCCATTCCGGCCGAGGAGAAAGCGGCGTTGACGAAGCGGCTCGAGGCTCTGGTCGAGGCGCCCGGCTTCACCGGCGACTCGCCCGGCGGGCCGAGCCGCTGGTCGACCGAGCGGACCGGCGAATGGCAACCGCTGAGGCCCGAGCTCGTCGCCGAGGTGCGCTACGACCATGTCACCGGCCGCCGCTTCCGCCACGGCACCAAGTTCCTTCGCTGGCGGCCCGACAAGGCGCCGGCCCAGTGCCGGATGGACCAGCTCCAGCCCGAGGCCGCGGCGGACGCGCTGGCCGCCCAACTGAAAGCGAAGGCATAACGCATGAAGCCGGAACGGATCGTCGAGGGGGTGAGGCTCAGCAACCCCGACAAGGTGCTTTATCCCGAGCAGGGCATCACCAAGGGCCAGCTCGCCGATTATTATGTCGCGGTCGCCGACCGGATCCTTCCCCATATCGCGTTCAGGCCGGTGACGATGGTCCGCTGCCCGACGGGGGAGGGGACGAAATGCTTCTACCAGCGCCATGCCGGCTCGGGCGTTCTCGAGCAGCTCCACGAGGTGACGATACCCGGCTTCGACGAGCCCTATCTCTACATCGCCGACACGCCCGGGCTGGTCGCGATGGTGCAGATGGGGGTGCTCGAAATGCATCCCTGGGGAGTCAGGATCGAGGCGCCCGACCGGGCTGACCGGATCGTCTTCGATCTCGACCCGGCCGAGGGGCTGGGGTTCGAGGCGGTGATCGAGGCGGCGAGGGAGGTTCGCGACCGGCTGAAGGCGCTCGGCCTCACGAGCTTCGTCAAGACGACGGGCGGCAAGGGCCTCCACGTCGTGGTCCCGGTGGAGGCGACGTCGCCGTGGAAGGAAGTGAAGAGCTTCGCCAAGGGCGTCTCGGCCGAGATGGCCGCGGACTCGCCTGACAAATATCTGACCAAGGCGACCAAGGCCGACCGGGTCGGCCGGATCTTCATCGACTATCTCAGGAACGACCCGACCTCGACCGCCGTCTCGCCTTATTCCACCCGCTCCCGGAAGGGCGCCCCGGTCGCGATGCCGATCCGGTGGGAGCAGGTGAAGGCGGGGCTCGACCCGTGCGATTATACCGTGGAGACGGTGCCGGCGCTGATCGCCAGGCAGCGCGGCGATCCCTGGGCGGAGATGCTGGAGGTCAGGCAGACGCTTCCCGACGGTCCCAGGGGATAGGCGAATCGGCGAGTCGATGCAGCCTAATTGCCCTTCGTCGGCGGGGTCAGGATCAGTGGAGCGACGCGGCATTTGCCGACGAAGCGGCTTTCCGTGTCCAGCCTTGCCAGGACGCGCATACCCTTGATCGATAATCTCACTTCGGAGCGGGCGCTCAGCTGCTCGGGGCCGTAGCGGCCCTCGACCGCGACTTGGACGACGTCCGCCTTATCCGGCTGCTTGCAGACGGCGGTGAGCGCGAATCGGCCGTCCCGGACCTCTACCCCGCTATAGTCGCAGCCCGGCACTCCGCGAATGCCGGGAAGGTAAAGGCGCTCGCGGTCGTCCCACAGGCACTGCAGCGTCTCCGGACCGCTAAGGCTCGCCCGAACGGACGGTACGGCCCGCTCCGCGTCCGCCGCCGTGCCGCCCGGCGCCGGCTCGATCTTCACGTCCACAAGCCTGGTCTCGCTCCGCCACTCGCCGAGCTTCAGCCCCATCGCCTGGCGCATCTGCTCGGGGCGAAGCGGGGAGTCGGCGGCGAGGCCTGCCGTCGCCGCGAGCGCCAGCGAAAGAGCGAGGGGGAGGGGAAGCCAGCGCATCGGAGCGGAGTAGCGGCGCCCCGGCGTAACGCAATGACGGATGTCGCTTGCCGTTGCCGCCGTCGCACCTATCTGGAGCCTGCGGCAAGACGGGAGTGACGACATGGCGCAAGAGCAGGCGATCCTGGCGGGCGGGTGCTTCTGGTGCACCGAGGCCGTGTTCAACGACGTCATCGGAGTCACCAAGGTGGAGAGCGGCTATATCGGCGGCGACGTGCCGAACCCGAGCTACAGGGCGGTGTGCGGCGGCGATACCGGCCACGCCGAGGCGATCCGGCTCACCTACGATCCGGACATGATCTCCTACGACGAGATCCTCGACCTGTTCTTCGCGACCCACGATCCGACCCAGCTCAACCGGCAGGGCAACGACGTCGGAACCCAATATCGCTCGGCCGTCTTCCCGCTCTCCGCGGAGCAGGAGGAAGCGGTGGGCCGGGCGATGGAGCGGGCCCGGGCCGACTGGCCTGCGCCGATCGTGACCACGATCGAGCCGGCCTCGGACTGGTGGCCGGCGGAGGATTATCACCAGGATTATTGGGCCGGCGAAGGCCAGCGCAATCCCTATTGCCTCGCAATCATCCCGCCCAAGCTGAAGAAGCTGCGCAAGAGCTTTGCGCACCGGGTGAGGAGCGAAGCGGCGGGCGCGGCTTGAGGCCGCCGCTCGAGATCGGGCTCGGGCTCGGGCTTCTGTCGCTCGCGGCCGCCCTCCCGTGGAGTGCGGGCGCGGCGGCGCCGGCGAAAGCCTGCAGCAGGTCAATCGTGGTCACAGGCGATTATGAGAGCTTCAGGCAGGCCGGCCACGATGTCCGGCCGGCGCAGTTTTCGGCGCTGGTGGCCCTGGCCCGAGATCGCTTCAACGCCGCCGCCAGACGCCTCTGCGCCGCCGCAATCCTCCGGCCCGCCGACCTGGCGCGCTTCGGAAGGCTGGTGGTGCAGAACGGCGAAGGCGCGACCGAGCCGCTCATCTACCAGGACGAATCGTCGGCGCGGGATATCTTCATATTCCAATATGCCTTCCAGGAAGGCGGCCCGCCTTCGCCCGCCGAGTTCGAGCGGGCCTTGCGTTGCTGGAAGCGCCCGCAAAGTCGGGGCTGTGACATCGGCGACTGATCCGAAAGCCGCATAATACCCAGAAGCTTTGACGCATATTCGAACAATGCCCGGCACTGGCACATCGGTTTTAACAATAACGTATGCGAAATAGGCCACACTTTTCGCGAATTTTCAGAAATTATAAGGGCTTGGGTCGACCTCCACTTGCCAGCGGAGGGCAGGTCGTCCAGCTTCTCGGCCGCGAGTCGTATTGGGGCGACTCTATTGGGGGGTTTCAATGAAAAGGATTCATTCGGCGCTGCTCGCCGGCGCAGGTCTGTTGCTCGTGCCTTCGGCCGCATTCGCTCAGGACGTACCGGCGGCCCAGCCCGCGGTGGTCGCAACTCAGGCCGCGGCGCCGATGGCAGCGGAGACCGTGCTTCCGGCCAACAGCGAAGTCGTTCTGACCATGAACTCGGCGGTGAGCAGCAAGTCGCACCGGCTCGGCGAGAAATTCTCGCTGACCGTGGCTCAGGACGTCAAGGCCAACGGCATGACGGTCATCCCGCGCGGCACCCGCGCCGTCGCCCAGATCACGCGCCGCACCGGCAAGGGCGGATTCGGCAAGTCGGGCAAGATGGACTTCACCTTCCGCTACATCGACCTCGACGGACGGCAGATCCCGATCGAGGGCCGCCACCATCAGGCCGGCGAAGGACGTGGCGGCGCGGCCGTGGCCGGTGTGGTCGCCGCCGGCATCGTCGGCGGGATGCTGGTCAAGGGCAAGAGCGCCAAGATCGAGGAAGGCCGCGAATTCACGGCCCGAACCGTCGACGCGATCCCCGTCGTCATGGCGGACAACGGCGCGGCGGTGATCGCCGCCAGCTACACGCCGGCCCGGGTCACGATGATGACCGAGACCGACAAGCAGCGCAAAGCCCGCGAGAAAGCCGAGAAGGCGCGCGGCAAGAAGGCCGCGAAGGGCGCGAACTAAGCCGGAGCTCCGGCTCCGCGATGAAAAGGGGCGGCTCCGGCCGCCCCTTTTTTCATGCCCGCGGCGCAGCGGCGCGGCGGAGGCGGTCGTTGATGGCGAGGCCGATGCCGTGGTCCGGAATGGGGGCGACGGCGATCCGGGGCCGGTCTTGTGCGTCGGCGCGGTGGAGGGCGTCGAAGAGGCGGGCTGCGGCTTCATCGAGGTCGCCGGAAGGGGAAAGGTTGTCCTCGCCTTCGACGGGGCCGAAGCCGATCAGCCATTCGTCGGGGGATGCGTTGACGGCCTCGAGGCGAAGTGGCTTGCTCGGGGCATAGTGGCTGGCCAATTGCCCTGGTGCCTCCACTCTCCCCTCCCTGGAAGGGAGGGGCGGGGGTGGGTAGGCGAGCGTAGCGAGGCTTTCTGCTGACTCGGAGTGTCGGCCGCCTTCGGCGGACCCACCCCCGGCCCCTCCCTTCCAGGGAGGGGTGAGCGCGGCTTCGAGTTCCTCCAAACCTATCGGACCCGGCCGAAGCAACCTCACCTTGCCGTCCTCCACCGCCACGATCGTCGATTCCAGGCCCCGCTCCGTCGGGCCGCCGTCGAGGATCATCGGGATCCGTCCGCCGAGGCTGGCGAGGACGTGCTCGGCGCGGGTCGGGCTGACGGCGCCGCTGGAATTGGCCGAGGGTGCGGCGAGCGGCCGGCCGGCGGCGGCGAGGAGCGCCTGCATCGCCGGATGGGCCGGGCAGCGCAGCGCCACCGTGGCGAGGCCGGCGGTGACCGCGGCGGCCAGGCCGCTGTCCCCACGCACCGGAACGACGAGGGTCAGCGCGCCCGGCCAGAAGGCTCGGGCGAGGGCTCGCGCCGCCTCCGAAAAGACGCCGAGCCGCCCGGCCTCGGCCAGGTCCTTCACGTGGACGATGAGCGGGTTGAATGAAGGCCGGCCCTTGGCGGCGTAGATCCGGGCGACGGCGGCGTCGTCGGTGGCGTCGGCGGCGAGGCCGTAGACCGTCTCGGTCGGAACGGCGACCGGCTCGCCGGCGCGGATCAGCCGCGCGGCTTCGGCGAGGGCGTCGCCGCCGCAGGGCATGACACGGGTGTTTTGCGCCTTCACCGCCCCGCGCTATAGCGCCCGTTCCAGCAGCGCAACGGCCCGCGAGGAGCCCTGATGACCTACACGCCTCCCGTTGCCGACCAGCGCTTCGTGCTCCGCCATATCGTCGGGATGGAGGAACTCGGGAGCCGCGGCGGCTTTGCCGAAGCCGCGCCCGACCTGGTCGACGCCATCTTGGAGGGGGCCGGCGCCTTCGCGGCGGGGGAATTCGCGCCGCTGAACCGGATCGGGGACGAGATCGGGGCGAAATGGTCGGACCGGGGCGTGACGATGCCGCCGGGCTTCCGCCAGGCCTATCGGGCCTATGTCGAGGGCGGCTGGGGCAGCCTGGCCGGGCCGCCGGCGCAGGGCGGGCAGGGGCTGCCTCTGGTGCTCGCCACCGTGGTGATGGAGGATCTCGGCTCGGCCAACATGGCCTTCTCGCTGGTGACGATGCTCAGCGCGGGGGCGGTCGAGGCCCTGAAGCACCACGGCTCCCCGGAGATGCAGGCCGAGTGGCTTCCCAGGCTCGTCAGCGGCGAATGGACCGGGACGATGAACCTCACCGAGCCGCAGGCGGGCTCGGATGTCGGCGCCCTCAAGAGCCGGGCGGAGCCGGCCGGCGATGGCAGCTGGCGGGTGAGCGGCCAGAAGATCTTCATCACGTTCGGCGATCACGATCTGGCGGACAATATCGTCCACCTCGTCCTGGCGCGGACTCCCGGAGCGCCGCCGGGGACGAAGGGGATTTCGCTCTTCCTGGTGCCCAAGGTCCTGCCCGACGGGGCAGCGAACGACGTCAGGTGCGTGTCGATCGAGCACAAGCTCGGGATCCACGCCTCGCCGACCTGCGTGATGGCCTTCGGCGACAAGGGAGACTGCCGCGGCTGGCTCATCGGCGAGGAGATGGCAGGGATGCGGGCGATGTTCACGATGATGAACAATGCCCGGCTGAACGTCGGCCTTCAGGGGGTGTCGATCGGCGAGCGGGCGACCCAGGCCGCGGTCGCCTACGCCCGGCAGCGGGTGCAGGGCGTCCGGGAGGGGCGGCCGGCGGCGATCGCCGACCATCCCGACGTGCGGCGGATGCTGCTGCGGATGACGGCGCTGACCCAGGCGGCCCGGGCGCTTTGCTATTATGCGGCCGGGCAGACCGACCGCGGCACTGCGGGCGACAGGGCCGCGCAGGCGCGGGCGGACCTGCTCACCCCTCTGGTCAAGGCCTATGGCACCGACATCGGCTGCGAGGTGGCGAGCCTCGGAGTGCAGGTCCATGGCGGCATGGGCTTCATCGAGGAGACCGGGGCGGCCCAGCATTACAGGGACATCAGGATCGCTCCGATCTACGAGGGGACGAACGGGATCCAGGCGGCGGATCTGGTCGGGCGGAAGCTCGGCCTCGAGGGCGGCGAGACGCTTCGGCGGCTGCTCGCAGAGGTTCGCGGCGATGCCGGAGGGCCGCTTCTGGCGCTGGCGGATGTCGCAGAAGGCGCCGCGGAACGGCTGATCGCGATGGGGCCGGAGGACCGGCTGGCCGGATCCTATCCGTTCCTGACCTTGCTCTCCACCCTGGTGTGCGGGTGGCTGATGAAGCGGCAGCTGGATGTGGTGGAATCGCACGGAATCGACGAAAGCCGCCACTTCCTGGCCCTCAAGCGCGCCGCCTGCCTTTATTATCTCGACCAGGTCGTGCCCGAAGCGACGGGCCTTGCCGCCCAGGCGACGGCAGGCTCGGCCCTGCTCTACCCCGGGGAGGAACTGTTCCCCGGCTGACCCTAGACCATCACCAGCCGGGCCTCGCGGCGGCCGACGGAGCGGTAGATACGGGGGCCGAGGTCGAGCCGGAACGGACCCATCTTCCCGGTCGGGACCTCCGCCTCGCGGCCCACCAGCCAGGAGCGCGAGGTGCGGCCGGCGCCGCCGTCCGCCCAGTCGTAGGCGACGTTGATGGCCACCATCGGGACGAAGATCCGCCGGCCGCCGAGCTCGATCTCGCGAAGCTCGGCGTTGGGCATCGCGACCTCGCCGTTCAGCTTGATCGAGCCGCCGGGGGGAAGGACGACGTGGGGCGAGCCGCTCTCGTCGTGGATCGGGCCCTGGAAGAAGGCCATCATCTCGGCCTCGGCGCCGGCGTTGAACAGGCGCGGATCGATCCGGATGTTGCGAGCGCCGGCCTCGCCCGTGTTGGTCAGGGTCAGCGCATAGCGGACGTAGACTTCGTTGCCGGTCGCAGCCGCGCGCTCCGGGGCGATGTCGAGCTCGATCCAGGGGCGGGGAGCCGCGGGGGCCTCGGGCGCGGGGGCCGGCTCGGGCTCGGGCTCCGGCCCGGGCGCGGGCTTCGCCGCCGGTGCGGGGCGGGGCGCCAGAACCTCCCCGAGCTCGCCGCGGGCGGAATCCCGATCGCTTTCCCGCTCCGCGCCGGCCCGCCGGCGGCGCAGCAGAAGGAAAGCGGCAAAGGCCAGAAGGAGCGCCCCGCCGGCGAGCGGCCAGAGCGGCAAGGAGCCCTCGGGGCCGGCCGTCTCCGGAGCCGGAGCCGGAGCCGGGGCGATCCCGGGGTCGGCGGAAGGCGCCGGCAGGTTCCGGGCGGGGGCCGGCGGCCCGGCCTGAGGGGGGATGGGCTCGGAGGTCGCCGGCGCCGGCCCGACGGGGGCCGGGGCCGTCCGGGCGGCCCGCGGCGGGGTCCCGGTGCGCGGCGGGGCGACCGCAGGCTCGCCGGCCGCCGGCTCGGCGGCACGGGGAGTCGAGGGCTCGGCGGCGGGAGGCCGCGGAGCCGGGACCGCGGGCGTCGGGGTGGCGGGCGGAGTGGTGCGCTGCCCGGGAAGCGAGAAATCCTTGAGCTGCGGCGGGCCGATGGAGTTGGAGGTCTCGTTCTGGGCGAGCGCCGGCGCCCCCGCCGCGGCGAGTGCTGAAAGACTGAAGGCGGCGGCCCGGAGGCGGCGGCGGATCGGCGGCATCGCAGCGAAAACCCTTCCCGGCCCAGCCTTTAGCCGCCCGCCCCCGCTTTAGTCCAGCCGCCAGCGCCGAGCGGCGGCTGCGGCGGGCCGGGAGGTGCCCGGACCGGCGGCGCAAGGGTCGATCGGGCCGGGGACGGAAGCGAGTCCGGCCGAGTCGTTCATGCGCGGCCTCCAAATATAGAAATGCAATTTTCGACAACTTGTACAGTTTAATAGAAATAATCCGGTCGAATCTGTTCGATTTGACTCCCGCAGTTTTTCATGCCTGTCTGGCTGTGCATCGAACAAAGGGGTGAAGATGCGCTACCGTGGTCCTCAAGCCGGCTGGCTGCTGGCGACCTCTGCTATCGCCTGGGCGGCCGCCGCCGAAGCCGGCGAGACGGTTACTTACAGCTACGACAGCCTCGGCCGACTGACCAAGGTCTCGCGGAGCGGGACGGTCAATGAGGGAGTTAACGCCAATTATTGCTACGATTCCGCCGACAACCGGACCCTGGTGACGACCAACCAGGCCGGGGCGCCCCAGTGCCCCGCTTCCGCACCGCCGCCTCCGCCGCCTCCGCCTCCGCCTCCGCCGCCTCCGCCGCCGCCTCCGCCTCCGCCTCCGCCGCCGCCGCCGCCGCCGCCCCCGCCGCCGCCGCCGCCGCCGCCGCCTCCGCCGCCGCCACCTCCGCCGCCGCCGCCTCCGCCGCCGCCGCCGCCTCCGCCCGGGCCTCCCCTGGTGGACGAGCCGCTGCAGAAGAAGCCAGCGCCCCCCGACGGAGATTCGCCGCCGCCCGCCGAGGATTCGCCGACGCCGCTCGAATCGACGGCGGCTCTCGGGGCGGGCACGGCTTCGAGGGGCGGGATCGCCTTCGAGCTGGAGAGCCGGGCCGGGGGCGCTTCGAAAGTCTTCGGGATCCGGCTCGCGAGCGGGCCGGCCGGGCGTCGGCCCGGAGTCCGGAACCCGCGGGGAGCCGCCTGATGAACGCCTCGACCAGGGGCGCCTCGCGCCGCCTTCCATTCGCCCTCGCCGCTGCCCTTCTCTTCGGCTTCGCCCCGGCCGCGCCGGCGGCGGCGCAGGAAAAGCTGATCAACACGCCCGCGGAGAAGTTCATCACCGCTCCGGGCGGGGTCGACATGCGCACGGGGCGCTTCGTCTATGACGAGACCGACCTCGCGATCGGCGGCGAGGGAAGCGGCGGCCTGTCGCTGAAGCGGATCCTCACCGCCAACGTCGCCGGCCACGCCAATCCGTTCGCCAACCTCTCCCACAATTGGGACATCATGGTCAGCGAATTGAGGATCAACATGGACGATCCGGACGTCGCCGGGCAGGATTTCCAGATCAACGTCCATTTCGGCGGCCGCTCGCAGACCTACCGGTCGCGCCACTACAGCACCGGCTTCGAGCAGATGTCGTCCGGGGCCTGGGCGCCGCTCAGCTACACGGACGACCGGACGAGCGCGTCCACGGTCTACACCTACAAGGCGGTCGGCGGCACGGTCGCCACCTTCCGTCCGATCGGCGGCAACGATTGCTCGGATGCGGTTCGCTGCGCCTTCGTGTCCGAGATCGTCGAGCCCGACGGAACGAAGTTCACTTTCTCCTATGTCCCGAGCGACCCTTCGGGGGGCTCCGCGCGGCTGGTGCGGGTGACCAGCTCGAGAGGCTATGCGCTGCTGCTCGAGGGCGGCGGCAATCTGGTGACCAAGGCGTGCGTCCTCAACCTCGCGACCACGCCCGCGCCGGCGAGCGGGCTTTGCCCGGCCGGAGTCCCGACCGCGACCTACGGCTATGCCGGCGGAAGGCTCGTCAGCGCCACCGGCCCGGACAATTCGACCTCCGGCTTCACCTACGCTCCGGCGGAGGACGGCCGGACCGCCATGGGCTTCGTCAAGCCGGGCCAGTCGGTGCCGTGGCTGACCAACATCTTCCATATCCAGCCCGACGAGCTCGAGGTCCCGCAGGAGATAATCGACCGTCAGGCCTTCGCCGACGGGCAGAGCTACAGCTACGAACTCGATCACTCGCCGCGCCTCTCCAGCGCGCTCCACCCGACGATCGCCGGCGGCAGCTACACCAATGCGCTCGGCGAGCAGACGGCGGTCAAGTTCGCCTGGCCGCTCTCGCCGGGCCAGCAATATGGCGGCACGCCCTGCCGGAGCCTGCCCTGCGCGCCCTTCTCGAAGGAAGTGGCGACCGACCGGCACTATCAGCAGACTTCGGGGCCGGTGTCGATCATCGCTCCGATGAGCCGCACCACCCGGTTCGATTATTGCGACCCGGTCGCGATGGCGGGCCTGCCCTCCTCCGAGCCCAACCGCTGCATCGTCCTTCCAAACCCCCAATATGTCGTCGATCCGGAGGGGATCAGGACCGACCTCAAATATGATTACAACGGCAATGTCGTCGAGGCGAAGCGCCATCCCAAGCCGGGAATCCTCAATCCGGACGGGACGGCGCCGGCGCCGGTCGTCACCTCCGCCACCTTCGTGACGGCCCTGTCCAAGGCGGCCAACCAGCCGCTGACGATGACCGACGCCCGGGGCCAGAGCACGCACTGGACCTATTCCGAGGAGCATGGCGGAGTGGAGTCCGAAACCGGTCCGGCCGTGGGCCCCGGATCGGGGTCCGGGGCAGGCTCGGTGACCCCGCAGAAGCGCTATTCCTACGACCGGCGCTACGCCCGGCTGGCCGACGGAAGCGCGGCCGGGCCGCCGATCTGGCTCCTCGACCGGATGTCCTTGTGCCGGACCGGCAACCCGTCCGGCGCCGGCTGCGCGCTCGGCGCGGCCGACGAGGTGGTGACGACCTACGATTACGGCCCCGACCAAGCGGGCAACAACCTCCACCTCCTGGGCCAGGCGGTGACGGCCGACGGCCAGACCCTGCGCACCTGCTATGCCTATGACGGCCTTGGCCGGAAGATCAGCGAGACCAGCCCGAACGGAACCGCCGGACTTGCCTCATGCCCGGTCGCTGCGCCGACGACTTCTCTCCCCTACACGACGAGCACCCGCTACGATTCCGACGGCCGGGTGACGGGCACGATCGCTCCGGATCCCGACGGCCCCGGCGGTCTCCCGATCCCGGCCGTCCGCAACAGCTACGATGCCGCCGGCCGGCTGATCGCGGTCGAGCAGGGCTCGCTCGAGGCCTGGCAGCCCGGAAGCGTGCCGCCGGCCCTCTGGCCCGGGTTCAGCGACTATAAGGTCGTCCTCACGCGCTTCGACTCGCTCGACCGCAAGACCCGCGAGGCGGTGGGCGGCTATGGGGTCATCTCGGCCGTCACCGAATATGGCTACGACCTCGCCGGACGCCTCAAATGCACGGCGGTGCGGATGAACCCGGACGCCTGGGCGACCGAGCTGCCCGACAAATGCGCGCCCGGGCCGGCCCACCCGGTCCACGGGGCGGACCGGATCTCGATGATCGTCTACAATCCCGCCGGCGAACCGGCCGAGGCCTGGGACGGCGTCGGGACGCCTCTGCAGCGCCGCGAGGCGGCGTACACCTACAACGATAACGGCCGGAAGCTCAGCCTGACCGACGCCCGCGGGTACAAGGCGGAGATGACCTACGACGGCCACGACCGCCAGTCGCGCTGGATATTCCCGTCGAAGACGACGCCGGGAGTCGCCGAGGCTCCGTCTGCGACCAACCCCGGCGATTACGAGCAATATGGCTACGACGCGGCCGGCAACCGGACGAGCCTGAGGAAGCGCGACGGCTCCGTGCTGTCCTTCCACTATGACGCGCTCAACCGGCTTGTCTTCAAACAGGTCCCCGGCGGCGCCGCCAACGTCGGCTATACCTACGACCTTCGAGGGCTCCAAACCTCGGCCAATTTCACCACCACCGGCGGGGGCGTCACCAACGCTTTCGACGGGTTCGGGCGGCTGGCGAGGACGACGACCCACATCGGCGGGTCCGTCCGAACGATCGCCCACCGCTACGACCGCGACGGCGCCGACGTCGAGACGACCTACCCCGACGGCCGCAAGTTCTGGACCGCCCGCGACGGGCTCGGGCGGATGAAAGCGGGCTACCAGGGCGCTCTCGGCGACACGTCGATGGGGATGACGGTCTTCCATTACGACCGCGCCTCACACCTCTATTATTTCGGCCGGCGCTGGGGGACGGCGACGGTCTACGAACGCGATGCGATAGGCCGCCCCTCGCTGATCCAGAATGCGTTCGGGAACGCGGCGGCCGACACGATCTCCACCTTCACCTACAATCCGGCGAGCCAGCTCAGGACCGAGACCCGGACCAACGATGCCTACGCCTGGACGCAGAACGTCGCGTTCGATCGACCCTATTCCGCGAACGGCCAGAATCAGTACACCGCCGTCGGGTCGGACCGCTTCGAATACGATCCGAACGGCAACCTGACGTTCGACGGAACGACGAAGTATTTCTACGACTCCGAGAACCGGCTGGTGTCGGCTTCCGGCGCATCGCACGACTCGAAGAACGCGACCCTCGTTTACGACCCGCTCGGCCGGCTGTTCCAGATATCGAGCTTGACGACCGGGACAACCCAGTTCCTCCATGACGGCGACGAGCTGGTGGCGGAGCATAACGGAGCCGGCGCCCTGCTCCGCCGCTACGTCCACGGCGACGGCTCGGACGACCCGCTCTACTGGTTCGAAGGCCTCGGGCTCGACCAACCGAGATTCCCGCACGCCGACCGCCAGGGCTCGGTCATCGCCATCGCAGGTCCCGGCGCCGCGCTGCTGGCGATCAACACCTACGACGAATACGGAATCCCGGGAAAGGATCAGCGCCCCGCTACCGCCTTGGGGAACCACGGCCGGTTCCAATATACCGGACAGGCGTGGCTGCCCGAGCTGGGCATGTATTATTACAAGGCCCGCATCTACTCACCGGTGCTTGGGCGGTTCCTGCAGGTCGATCCGATCGGGTATGACGACCAGGTCAACCTCTATGCTTATGTGGGCAATGATCCAATCAACTACGTCGATGCCACAGGAGGGTGGACCGTCCGCGCCGGTAGCCAAGGAGAAGCTCATATCCTTCAAACGAATATGAACGCTATCGCGAAGGGCCAATACGAGTTTGACAAGAATCTTGTTCTACACAAAACGGGTCCAGGTTCGGGTGCGGGGTCACAAACTTATGCTGACAAGCTTGACTCTATGATAGCTAGCGATCGCACCATCACTATGGACGTTGCCCAAAACCTTGTGCTAAATGGAACCAAATACAATATAGACAAAGATTTTAATGCAGGGGTAACATTAACGCCGAAGAAAGGAGAGCCAGGGGATATCAATGTAATCGTAAGCGGAAATGCCCCTGCTGGACCGATTGCCGCGGTGGGTGGAGGAGCGACACAGCAAACAGCTGCAGAAGTTCTTATGCACGAAATTGTCACACATGCCGAACCTGCTAGCCGGGGTAAGGCGGGAGGATCCATTAAGGCTGAAAACCGAGTGCGCGACCAAATTAACCGGCCTAGGATTGTTCCGGATAAGCGTCACAAGGAGTGAATATGTTTCGGTCATATATTGCATTGCTTTTCATGATAGCAGCCAGCAGTACGGTTGGGGCAAATATTAATAATGGTATATCCTTAGAAGAGCAGTCAAAAAGAGCGGAATTAATAGTTATTGGCAAAGCGCGTAGAGTGATCGCATGTGCAGTCGATGGGTCAATGCGTCGATGCGTGGAACTAGAAGAAGTCTCTATCCTTCGAAGCAACGCTGATCATCAGCGTCCACAGACTCCCCTAGTGGTTCTGGACTCGAACGTGGAGGAGCTTAAAATTAAATGCTGTAAGATGGGCAGAACTTATCTTATGTTTCTTAACGTCGATCATGCATTATATTTTCCCTTCTTTGGGCAGAGCTCGATTCGCCAACTGGCAGATAACTAGCCGGCAGAAGAATGGAAGGGCTGAACTCCACTCGACACCTGCCCAAGCGGGCCGCGTCCGGTGCCCTACAAAGTGGCCAGTTGGCCATCCAGGCGCTTTTGGAAATGATCATAACCCCGGGGACACGATACCTAGTTGGTCGCCGCCAACGTCGGCTCTACCTACGACCTTCGAGGGCTCCAGACCTCGGCCAATTTCACAACCATCGGCGGTGGAGTCACTAACGCTTTCGACGGGTTCGGGCGGCTGGCTTCGACGACGACCCACCTGGGCGGGTCCGTCCGGACCGTCTCCCGCCGCTACGACCGCGTCGGCGGCGAGGTCGAGACGACCTTCCCGGGCAACGGCGCCAGGGCCGATTGAAATTGCGCATTCATTCCATGACGTTAAGGGGTGTTGCCGATCGCGCCGCCACTTGGTAGGCGTCGGCGCGACGGCCGAATCTCGGCTCGGGAGGGAAATCCAATATGCGCAATCTCAGTCTCGCCTTCGCGGCGGCCCTTTTGCTCGGCACCGCCGCGGCGCCGGTCCTCGCCCAGGGCGGCCATTCCGGCCACAACGCCGCAGCCACCGGCAAGCCGCGCTACGGCGATTTCGGGCTCGACCTTTCGGCGATGGACCGTTCGGTGAAGCCGGGCGACAGCTTCTGGCATTTCGTCAACGGCAATTGGGACAAGACCACCCAGATCGCCGCCGACCGGACCAGCGCCGGCCCCGGCGTGCTTCTCGTCGACGAGGCCGAGGCCCAGGTCCGCGCCATCGTCGAGGATCTGGCCCGGAATCCGACCAAGTCGGGCAAGGTCGGCCAGCAGGTCGGCGACTTCTACGCCAGCTGGATGGACGAGGCCGGGATCGAGGCCGCGGGCACGGCCCCCCTGAAGCCGCATCTCGCCCGGATCTCGGCGATCTCGAACCGCGCCGACCTGCTCCGCGCCTTCGCCCAGCCGGGAATCATGAGCCCGCTCGGGGTCGGGATCCTTCCCGATCCGGCCGATCCGACCCGCTACATCGCCGCCACCGGCCAGGGCGGCCTCGGCCTTCCCAACCGCGATTATTATCTGCTCGAGGGCGAGAAATACGACGCGATCCGCAACGCCTATCGCGCCTATGTCGTGAAGATGCAGCAGCTGGCCGGGATCGCCGACGCCGAAGCCAAGGCCGACCGGATCATCGCGCTCGAGACGGCGCTCGCCAAGGTCCATTGGGAGCCGGCCCGCCAGCGCGACATCAAGCAGATCTACAATCCGATGAACCGCGCCCAGCTCGCCGAGCTTGCGCCCCAGGTGGACTGGCCTTTGTTCCTCGAAGCCGCGGGCCTCGCCAGCGTGCCCATTGTGATCGCCGCCGAGAAGAGCGCGATCACCGAGACCGCCAGGATGCTCGAGACGGTGCCGCTTTCGACCTGGAAGGACTATCTCGCCTTCCACTTCGTCAGCAGCCACGCCGCCTTCCTTCCCAAGGCCTTCGACCAGGCCAATTTCGACTTCTTCTCGAAGACTCTTCGAGGCGTTCCCCAGCAGCGCGAGCGCTGGAAGCGCGGAGTTCAGATCATCAACGGCTCGCTCGGCGAGGCGGTCGGCCGCGTCTATGTCGAGCGCCATTATCCGGCGGAGAGCAACCGCCAGATGTCGGAGCTGATCGCCAACCTGCGCTCGGGGCTCGAGGCGCGCCTCGCCGCCTCGACCTGGATGGACTCGGCGACCAAGGAGCAGGCGCGCGCCAAGCTCGCCGCCTTCGACCCGCGGATCGGCCATCCGAACAAGTGGATCGACTATTCCAGCCTCGAGGTGAGGCGCGGCGACCTGCTCGGCAACGTGGTGAGGACCGAGAAGTTCGGCCACGAGCTCCAGCTCTCCAGGCTGGGCAAGCCGGTCGACCGGGCGCTGTGGGACATGACCCCGCAGACGGTGAACGCTTATTACAACCCGCTGATGAACCAGATCACCTTCCCGGCCGCGATCCTTCAGCCGCCTTATTTCGACCCGAAGGCGGATCCGGCGATCAACTACGGTGCGATCGGGGCGATCATCGGCCACGAGATCGGCCACGGCTTCGACGACCAGGGGCGCCAGTTCGACGCCAGCGGCCGGATCCGCGACTGGTGGTCGGCGAGCTCGGGCACCGAGTTCATGAAGCGGGCCGAGAAGCTCGGCAAGCAGTTCGACCAATATGAGCCGCTGCCGGGCACCAAGATCAACGGCAAGCTGACCATGGGCGAGAATATCGGCGATCTCGGCGGGCTCGAAATGGCCTATGCCGCCTATCGCGCCTACGTCGCCAAGCATGGCGAGCCCAAGGTCATCAACGGCCTGACCGGCGACCAGCGCTTCTTCATCGCCTACGGCCAGAGCTGGCGCTCGAAGGCCCGCGAGGGGGCGATGCGGGAGCGGCTCCTGACCGATCCGCACAGCCCGCCCGAATATCGGGTCAACGGGATCGTCCGCAACGTCGACGCCTGGTACAAGGCGTTCAACGTGAAGCCGGGCGACAAGCTGTATTTGCCGCCGGAAGAGCGCGTCAGCATCTGGTAGGGCAACTCCCCTCCCTCCAAGGGAGGGGTTTGGGGGTGGGTCCGGCGAAGCCGGGCTTGCCTCGAAACCAGTGAAGGGCGAAGCGGGCGTCGAGCCCGCTTCGCCCTACCCACCCCTTGCCCCGCCCTTTCAGGGAGGGGAGGCGCTCGCGAAGAATCGCGCCAGCACGGGGCCGGTTTCGTCGGTGCGCTCCCAGGTCAGGTTGTGGCCAAGGTCCGGGAAAACCCGCGCCTTGGCATGCGGGAACGCCTTCACCAGCGCGGCATGATGCTCCGCCGGGAAGAGCGGGTCCTTGGCCCCCGACATGATCAGCACCGGCGCCTTGATGTCGGCGGCGTGACGGCCGGCCGGGACCTCGGCCAGCTCGCGCATGACGCCCCGCCAGACGTGGAGCGGAATGGCGAGGATCTCCGCCATCGCCGCCTCCGCGAAGGCCTTGTCGACCGGGGTCGGCTGGTTTGCCGGGTGCCATTCGCGAAGGAAGCCGGAGCTCGGGTCGAGCGGGGCCTTGAGCGCATGGGCGTTGGTCCACAGCCAGTCGCCGCGTTTCACCGGGACGAGGGCGGTCGAGCCGATCAGCGCCAGCTTCGTCACCCGCTCCGGATGCTCGGCGGCGAGAGTCATCGCGACCATCGAGCCCAGCGAGTGGCCGGCGACCGCCGCCTTCTCGACCTTCATCGAATTGAGGAACAGGCGCGCGTCCTCGGCGAGGACGTGCGCGGAGTAGCAGCAGGCAGGCTTGTCCGAGCCGCCATGGCCGCGCTGGTCGGGCATGAGCAGCCGGTGCCGAAGCAGATACGGAGCCACCGGGGTCCAGCTCCGGCTGGTGTCCGTATAGCCGTGGAGCAGGAGCAGGGGCTCGCCCTTCGGATTCCCCATCTCGACATAAGCGAGCGTGACGCCGTTCGCGAGCCGGACGCTCTGCTTGCGGGCGTTCCAGCCGGCCTGGTCGATCGGCCCGGCGGTTGCGGCGGCCGCTCCCAGAGCGAGCAGGTAAAGGGCGAGGACGGTCAGGATGAAGCGGATCATGCCACGTCCCTCCCGAGCAGCATCGGACCGATCCGGCCCGAGGCGCCGTCCCAGAAGCCGGCCTGGCCTTCGAACTCCCGCGGGTTCCGGAACGTGCCGAACAGAATGTCCCAGAGCGGCAGGTCGCAATAATTGAAGGCATGGACCCCGCGCTCGTGATGGGCCGCGTGGCTTTCGGGGCGGACGATCAGATAGCCGAGCCAGCGGGGCGTGCGGATGTTGGCGTGCTGGAACATGCCGAGGAAAGTGACGAAGACGTTGACGACCAGCGCCGCCTCGCCGCTGAGGCCGAAGCCGAGCACGAGAACGAGGCTTCCGAGGAAGGCGAAGCCGAGCATGTCCAGCGGGGAGAAATAGAAGGCGCCCCAGACGTCGACCCGCTCGGCGCTGTGGTGCACTGGTGGAACCAGCGCCACAGCGGGTCCACATTGTGCATCGTCCGGTGCCAGGCGTAGACGCCGAGCTCGAGCGCGAGGAAGCCGCCGGCGACCTGCGCCCAGAAGGGCAGAGCGGTGGCATCGAACAGCCGGTGGGCGCCGAGCGTTTCGTCCCAGAGCAGGGGCGCGAAGGTGGCGACGGCGAAATAGGCGATCGTGGAGAGCGCGGCCCGGACTCGCCACAGGCGAAGCGCCGGGAAGGCGCGGCCGGGCAAGATGAGCTCGGCGAGAACGAAGCCCGCGAAAAGCGCGAGGGCGATCTGATGGTAGAGACCGAACACAGGGTCCTCCATTTTTGTTGGGGGGGCGGCCCGGCCGGCGCGTGAGGGGGCGATAACGCTGCCGGCCGGAACCTGTGCTTCGTTGAATGAGGGGGCCGGGTGGCGGCTTCATGCCGAGTGCGGCGGTTTTTGGTGTCAATTGTTTCAACCGTCATCCCGGCGAAAGCCGGGACCTCGGGGAGGCCCGCCGAGACTTCTCGTCCTGAGGTCCCGGCTTTCGCCGGGATGACGGTGTTGCGTCCCTCCCCGGCGCAAGCCTAAGAGCTCGCTCGACAAAGCAGGAGCCTCACCCTTGGATCGTCGCACCTTCATCGCCTCGTCCGGCGCCGTCGCGCTCGCCGCCACGGTTCCCGGCGCGGCCCTCGCCCAGCGCCGGGCCGGGTCCGGCGACGCCGCGCTCAACGCCCTGTTCGAGCGGATCTTTCAGCAGCAGGTGCAGCGCTCGCCGGAGCAGGCGACGTCGCTGGGCCTCGACAAGGATTCCAATGCGGGGCTCAAGAGCCGGCTCAGCCCCCGCACTCTGGCCGAGCGGGCTCGGGTCCTGGCTCAGAACAAGGAGGCGCTGGCGAGCCTGGCCGCGGTGGATCGCCGGACCCTGTCGCCGGCCGCGAAGCTCAACCTCGAGGTGGTGATCTATTCGCTGACCAACCAGATCGCCGCTCCGCAGCGCTTCGGGCTCGACAGCGCGATCCGGCCGTACCGGATCTTCCAGCAGGGCGGCGCCTATTTCTCAGTGCCCGATTTCCTCAATACCGCCCACACGATCAACACCAGGGACGATGCCGAGGCCTATCTGTCGCGCCTGGAGGCTTTCGCGGTCGCGCTCGACCAGGACAGCGCGATGCAGCGGATCGAGGCGGCGCGCGGCTATGTCGCCCCGGCCTGGTCGCTCGAACTGACGCTGGGCCAGATGGCCAAGCTTCGCGGGCAGAAGGCCGACGAGAGCAGCATCGTCCAGTCGCTGGCCAGGCGGGCCAAGGCCAAGGATATCGACGGGCGCTGGGAGCGGCGGGCCTCCAGGATCGTCGAGGAAAGTGTCTATCCGGCGCTGGACCGGCAGATGGCGCTGGTGCGCGAATTGAAGCCGGCGAGCCAGCCGGGCGACGGCGTCTGGCGGGTGCCGCACGGCGACGAGATCTACGCGGTCGCGCTCGAGCAGGCGACGACGACCCGGTTCTCCCCGGCCGAGGTCCACCGCATGGGCCTCCAGCAGGTCGCTCAGATCAGCGCCGAGCTCGACGGGATCCTGAGGAGCCAGGGCTTCACCCGGGGCAGCGTCGGCGAGCGGCTGGCGGCGCTCAACGTCGCGCCGTCCCAGGTCTATCCGAACACGGACGAGGGTCGGGCCGAGCTCATCGCCGGCCTCAACGAGAGCGCCAAGGCGATGGACGCCCGGCTGCCGGCGGCCTTCGCCACCCTGCCGGGCGCTCCGCTCGAGATCCGGCGGGTGCCGCCCGAGATCCAGGACGGGGCGTCCAACGGCTATTACAACCGCGCTTCGCTCGACGGCTCGAGGCCGGCCATCTACTTCATCAACCTCAAGGATACCGGCGACTGGCCCAAATATTCGCTTCCGGCGCTCACCTATCACGAGGGCAATCCGGGCCATCATTTGCAGATCAGCCTCGCCCAGGAATCGAAGGACATCCCGACCTTGAGGAAGGTCGGCGGCTTCAGCGCCTATAGCGAGGGCTGGGCGCTCTATGCCGAGCAGCTCGCCGACGAGCTCGGCGCCTATGCCGATCCGCTCGAGCGGGCCGGTTACCTCCAGTCCTTCCTGTTCCGCGCCGCGCGGCTGGTCGTCGACACCGGCCTCCATTCGCAGAAGTGGAGCCGTGAGAAGGCCACCGACTATCTCGTCGCGACCACCGGCTTCGCCCGGCCGCGGTCGCAGCGCGAGGTCGAGCGCTATTGCACCCAGGCGGGCCAGGCGTGCAGCTACAAGGTCGGGCACATGGCCTGGAGCCGCGCCCGCGAGGAAGCGAAGCGCTCGCTCGGCCGCCGGTTCGACCTCAAGCAGTTCCACGAGGTCCTGAAGGACGGGGCGATGCCGCTCACCATATTGGAACGGCGGATCAGGGAGCGGACCGCGGCGGCGAAGGGGTAAGGAACTCTCGTCCTCCCTGTGAGGCGAAGCCTCATGGGGAGGGGGACCACCCGAAATGAGCAGATCGCCCTGTCCCCCGGACAGGGCTGGACAGTGCGGGGCACTGTCCACCTGCTCATGGTGGAGGGGCTTCTCGGACTCAGCAGGCCCCTCCACCGCACTTCGTGCGGTCCCCCTCCCCATCGCCTGCGGCGACGGGGAGGACAGCGACCCGACTTAGCGGTTCAACTCAACGCGATACCGCTCTAGAAAGCCCGCCATGGCCGATCTGTTCGCCGGCGACCCGCAGCCCCCTCCGCCGTCCGCCCCGGCGCCCGACAGCGCGCCGCTCGCCGACCGGCTTCGCCCGCGGGCGCTCGACGAGGTCGTCGGGCAGGAGCATCTCACCGGGCCGGAGGGGGCGATCGGGCGAATGGTCGCGGCCGGTAAGCTCGCCTCGATGGTCCTGTGGGGACCGCCCGGCACCGGCAAGACGACGATCGCCCGGCTGCTCGCCGACGCCGTGGGGATGCGCTTCGTCGCCATCTCGGCCGTCTTTTCGGGAGTCGCCGACCTCAAGAAGGTGTTCGCCGAGGCGCGCGAGCATGTGAAGCTGGGCCGCCAGACCCTGCTCTTCGTGGACGAGATCCACCGCTTCAACCGGGCCCAGCAGGACGGCTTCCTGCCTTATGTCGAGGACGGTACCGTCGTCCTCGTCGGCGCGACGACCGAGAACCCCAGCTTCGAGCTCAACGCCGCCTTGCTGTCGCGGGCCCAGGTGCTGATCCTCAACCGCCTCGACAGCCAGGCCTTGTGCAAGCTTCTCGACCGCGCCGAGGAACTGGTCGGGCGGCCGCTGCCGCTCACGCCCCAGGCCCGGGACGCGCTCGTCGCGACCGCCGACGGCGACGGACGCTTCCTCCTCAACCAGGCCGAGACCCTGTTCTCGGTCGACCTGCCCGAGCCGCTCGACCCCGCTGCGCTCTCCGCCCTCCTTCATCGCCGGGTCCCGGTCTACGACAAGGACCGCGAGGGCCATTACAACCTCATCTCCGCGCTCCACAAAGCGATACGCGGGTCGGACCCTCAGGCCGCGCTCTATTATCTGGCACGGATGCTCACCGCGGGCGAGGAGCCGCTCTATCTGCTCCGGCGCCTGGTCCGGGCCGCGGTCGAGGATATCGGGCTCGCCGATCCCCAGGCCCTGGTCCAGTGCCTCGCCGCCAAGGACTCGTATGATTTCCTCGGGTCGCCGGAAGGCGAGCTGGCGATCGCCCAGGCCTGTCTTTATCTGGCCACCGCGCCCAAATCGAACGCCGTCTACGTCGCCCAGAAAGCGGCCTGGCGCTCGGCCCGGGAAACCGGCTCGCTGATGCCGCCCAAGAACATATTGAATGCCCCGACCAGGCTCATGAAGCAGGTCGGCTACGGCAAGGGCTATCAATATGATCACGACGCGGAGGGCGGCTTTTCCGGCGACAATTACTGGCCGGACGAGATGGAGCCGCAGACCTTCTACACGCCGACCGACCGAGGTTTCGAGAAGCGAGTCGCCGAGCGGCTCGCCTGGTGGGACGAGCAGCGAAAGGCGAAGCGCGATGAAGGCAATTAAGCTCTCGCTGGCCCTCCTGCTCGCCGCCGCGCCTGCCGCCGCGCAGCCGCAGCAGCAGCAGCGGGAGCCCACGGCGTACGACCGGGCGGTCGCCGGCGGCTACAAGGCTCTCACCCTGTGCAGCGGAATCTTCAAGGCGGGCCGCAGCAAAGCGCAGATCGAAGCGCTGGAGCTGACCGGAATCTATCCGGATTATGACGCTATCGTTCCGACCCTGCCGGCGACCGTCGAAAAGAGGATCAACCGGGTCGTCGTAAAGTTCGACGAAGCGCTGCCGCCGCGGGTCGCCGAGTCGAGACATGATGCGGGCTGTTTCCTCTATCCGATCGGCACGCCCTTGCCCGACAGGCCCCTCCCGAGCCTGTCGCCGCTCGTAATAGGGGGGTCGTTTCACGGCGAGCCTCGCTGGCCCTATGGCCATGCCCAGGCGACCGGCCGCCCGAAAGGCGATGCGCGCGTACTGAAGCGCGTATTGGACTCGGCTTTCAGCGCCGGCTTCGGCGAAGGATCGCGCACCACCGCCATCGTCGTCGTCCAGCGCGGGAAGATCGTCGCGGAACGCTATGCCGACGGGTTCGGAATCCACACGGGCCAGCGCACCTGGTCGGTTGCGAAGAGCCTGGCGGGGACCATCATCGGCGCGGCGGTTCACAAGGGGCTGATTGACCCCGCGGCGCCCGCCCCCGTGCCCGAATGGCGGACGCCCGGCGATCCGCGCTCCAGGATCACGCTCGACCAGCTGATGAGGATGGCGAGCGGGCTGCACAGCGCGACCGCGGGCAACCGCACCGACGCCGTCTATTTCGGTGGCACCGCCGTTACCGAGGAGACCGTCGCCTGGCCGCTCGAAGCGCCGCCCGGCTCCCGCTTTCGCTATGCGAACAACGACATATTGCTCGCCGTCCACGCGCTCGCGTCGAAGCTCGACGACAATGCGTATGACATGTTTCCGTACAAGCTTCTTTTTTCGGAACTCGCCATGGACGACACGGCGGCTGAGACGGACTGGAAGGGCAATTACATCCTCTCCAGCCAGGCCTGGTCGACGGCTCGCGACCTCGCGCGTTTCGGAATGCTGTATCTCAATGATGGCCTCTGGCTCGGCAAGCGAATCCTGCCGGAAGGCTGGCGCGACTACGTGACCCGCCCCTCCGGCCCGCAGCCCGAGGGCGAATTCGGTTACGGCGCCACCTTCTGGCTGATGAACCGGAGTCCGGGCATTCCGGCCGACACCTTCGCCGCCTTCGGCAATCGCGGCCAATATGTGGTGATCGTCCCGAGCCGGAACATCGTCATCGTCCGCCGTGGCGAGGATCCGGCCGGCGCCCGCTTCGACGTCGCAAAGTTCGCGGCGGCGATCCTCGCCGCGCTCCGCCCATGAAGAGCTGGGACGAGGCCGTCGCCTTCGCCTTGTCGCTCCCGGATACCGAGCTCTCCACCAGCTACGGCAAGCCCGCGGTCAAGGTGAACGGCCGTGCCTTCCTCTACATCGGCCGGGAGGCGGAGACCTCGTTCGGGGTCGCCGTCGACCTCGACACGGTGGAGATGCTGAAGGAAACCGATCCCGACACTTTCTGGCAGACGCCCCATTACGAAGGCTGGCCGGCAGTGCTCGTCCGCTACGGCAGCCGCGATCCCGAACGCGTCCGGGAGATCGTCGAGCGCTCGCATGCCTGGACGGCTGCCAAGCCGAAGCCGAGGAAGCGGGATTCCCGCTTTCGCGGAAATGATGGAAAGGGGTGACGTGCACGACAAGCTCATACTCCACGAATATTCGCAGTCGGGAAATTGCTACAAGATCCGCCTGACGGCGGCGCTTCTCGGGCTCCCGGTCGAGCGCCGCGAATATGACATCCAGAAGGGTGAGACCCGGACCCCGGAATTCCTCGCCGAGGTCAATCCCAACGGGCGCATCCCGGTGCTCCAGATCGGCGAGCGCTTCATCCCGGAGAGCAACGCCGCCTGCTTCTACCTTGCCGAGGGGACGGCCCTGGTGCCGGAGAGCCGCTTCGACCGAGCCGACATGCTCCGCTGGATGTTCTTCGAGCAATATAATCACGAACCCAACGTCGCGACCCTGCGCTTCTGGCTCGCTTTCGTCGGCAAGGAGCGGCTGAACGATCTCCAGCGCACGCTTCTCCCGGGGAAGCGGGAGGCGGGCGACGCGGCGCTCCGGCTGATGGACGAGCATCTCGCCGGGCGAAGCTTCTTCGTCGCCGATCGTCTCAGCCTCGCCGACATCGCGCTCTACGCCTACACGCATGTCGCGGAGGAGGGCGGCTTCGAGCTTCGCGGCTATCCGCAGGTCGAGCGCTGGCTCGAGCGGGTGGCCGCCGAGCCCGGCCACCTCCCCATGGAAGCCTGAGATCAGCCCACGAAGATCGCGATGAGCAGGCCTCCGACCGCCAGGGCGCCGATCCCGAGGACGACGGCGGCGCCGGTGAACACCTTGTCGCCCGTGCTCTTGCGCTTCTTCTTTCTGGGCTCCCGCTCTTCCTCCTGAGCCGCGGCCGCGTGCAGCGGCGCCGGCGCAGCCCCGTCGGCGAGCGCCGCGCCCGGTCGGCCGTCGAGGCTGAACTCGACGGCCTCCGCGAGGCGCGGCTGCTGGGTGTCCGCCTCCCTACTCGGCAGGTCAGCAGCCTCCGCCGGAACGGCCGCGGCCGGAAGCTGGGAAGCGGCAAGCGCCGCGATCATGATCAATCTCGTCTTCATCTTGCCTCTCACTCGCTCTGGTCGCCGATATAGTCGAAGATCAACACGCCCCCGATGATGATCGCCGCGCTGGCGCCGATCGCAATCCAGCCGGCGGTCGAAAAGCCCTGCTTGCGTCCGCCTGGGCCCGGCCGGCCGGCGGCGAGCTGGGAAACCGGGCGGCCCGCCATGCTGAGGCCGAGCTTCGAATCCCCGCCGCTGAAGCCCAGCTCGGCTCCCCTGGCGAAGCGGAGCTCGCCGGTCGCGCCGCTGCGCAGGGTGGAGGTCAGAGCGAGGCCCGCCCGCGGCTTCTCGCGGCCGCCGAGCGGGATCCGGAGCCGGGCGCCGGCGAAGGCGGAGACCTGGGCGGGCGTGGCCGCACGGTCCTGATGCAGCTCCGCCGCGGCGGCGGGCTGTGCGGCCGGAAGGGCCTGGGCGGCCGCGACCAGGCCGGCGATCAGCATTTTTCTCATTCGATATTCCCCCAAAGGGACCGCCCCGGGGCGGCCGATTTTATCGAGCTTCACTGCACAAGATGCCGCGGGCAGGGCCCCTGGATGTGGCGCTCCGAAAAAAAGTCGTGGCTTCCGCCCGGCGCCATTCGCCTTGCCCTGCGGCCCCGGCTGGACTAGATCGCTGGCAACGTAACGGCCGCTCCGGGAAGGGGCGGCCCTTCTTGTTTCTGGAGACTCACGTGGTTCAGCCGCTCATGCCCCATGCGACCGCCGCCTGGCTGGTCGACAACACTTCGCTCACCTTCGAGCAGATCGCCGAATTCTGCGGCCTCCACATCCTCGAGGTCCAGGCGATCGCCGACGACACGGCGGCGACAAAGCTGACGGGGCGCGATCCGATCCGCGCCGGCGAGCTCAACCAGGACGAGATCGACCGCGGCCAGGCCGACCCCGGTTACAAGCTCAGGATCCTGAAGGAGCCGGACCAGACGCGCCGGACCAAGGGGCCGCGCTACACTCCGGTATCGAAGCGCCAGGACAAGCCCGATGGAATCGCCTGGATCATCCGCAACCATCCGGAAATCTCGGACGGCCAGATCGGCAAGCTGATCGGCACCACCCGCACCACGATCGCCGCGATCCGGGACCGCAGCCACTGGAACATCGCCAACATCCAGCCCAAGGATCCGGTCACGCTCGGCCTTTGCTCGCAGCGCGAGCTCGACGCCATTGTCGCCAAGGCGGCCAAAGCGGCCGGGATCGAGCCCGCGCCTCAGGACCATCGCCTCGCCGGCGATCGCGAGGCGCTGATCGAGGAGCTCCGCCGCGAGCGCGACACCGCCGCTCGCGAGGCCGAAGCCGCGCATGCCGCGGAGGAAGCCGGCGAGACCGCGCCGCGCGAGCCGACCGCCGATGACCTCTTCAAGCGCTGAGCCGGCCAGCCCCGACGTCTCCCTCACCGACCCCGAAGAGGCCTATAGCCACAAGGGTCTGACCTATCCTCTCGGCCGCCGCGGGCCGGCCCAGGGCGAGCTCATCGCGCTGGCGGACGGGGTCGGCTGGGCGAGGCTCCCGATCCCGGGCTCGCTCCGGCACATCAACGTCTGGGTGCTCGACGACGGCGACGGCGTTGCCCTGGTCGACACCGGCCTCGACATCGCGCCCTGCCGCGAGGCCTGGGAAGCGTTGTTCGCGGGCCCGCTCGCCGGCCGGGCCGTGACCCGAGTGATCTGCACCCATTTCCATCCGGACCATCTCGGCCTCGCCGGATGGCTTACCGAGCGATTCTCGGTGCAGCTCTGGATGACTCGCGGCGAATGGCTGTTCGGGCGCCTGCTTTCCGTCGACGTCCGCGATTCGCCGCCGCCCGAGGCGATCGCTTACTGGCGCCTCTCCGGCTGGGACGAGGCCCGGATCGAGGCCGAAGCGGCGAAGGGATGGGGCCGTTTCGCCTCCGTGGTGAGCCCGATCCCGGTGAGCTTCGTGAGGATTGAGGACGGCGACCGCCTTAGCGTCGGCGCGCGGACCTGGCGGGTCCTGGTCGGGAACGGACATTGCCCGGAACATGCCTGCCTGATCGACGACGCGGCGGGCCTGATGATCGCGGGCGACCAGGTGCTGCCGAGGATCACCTCCAACGTCTCGCTCAGCCTCAGCGAGCCCGAGGCCGACCCTTTGGGCGACTGGCTCGCCTCGATCGAGAAATTGAAGGGCCTGCCGGACACACTCCTCGTCCTGCCCTCCCACGGCGAGCCCTTTACCGGCCTCCACGCCCGGCTCGACGCCCTCGCCTTCGGCCATCGCGACCGCCTCGACGCGCTCCACGCCAGGCTCTCCGAGCCGAGGCGCGCGGTCGACTGCTTCGGCACGCTCTTCGCCCGTCAGATTGACGACAGCATGCTCGGCCTCGCCACGGGGGAGGCGATGGCGCACCTCAGGCGCCTGGAAGTGGAGGGCCGCGCGGTGCGCGAGTCGAAGGACGGAGTGCACTGGTACCGGGCGGCCTGATCGGCCCCGGTCAGAAAAGGTCGGTGATCAGCAGCCTGCCGGTATCGCAGGAATAGCGACCGTCCCTCGGGTTCTCGATCACCGGGCCGCCGAAGCTCGTCGACCGGCCGATCTCCCTGACGATGGGTTTGCCGTCGGGAGTCGGGAGCTTGCCGATCAGCCGTTTGCCGTCGAAGGCCGCCTCGGCCGGGACCACGAGGCCGATCTCATCGCCACCGCCCACGTCGAGAAACAGGCAGCCGGGCCGGTAGCGGAGCGTCCCCGCCGTTCCCTCGAGAGCCGGCACCTGGTTCGCGCTGCCCGGCGCCTGCCGGTCGAATGCGAGCTCCTGCCGCGCCGCGGCGGGAGTCGCTGAGCTGTTTGGCGAGGTCCCGCTTTGCCCCTGCGGGACTCCGTCGCATCCTGCGCAAAGCGCCAGGATCAGGGCTGCCCACGGGGCTGGAGGAAGGTAGGACGACGGCATCGAGCGGGCCTCAATAGAGCAGTTGATAGCCCTTGTTGTAGATCTCATCGATCGGCGTGTACCACATATGAGTCACGCGTCCGTTCGCCGGATCGCTATAGAGCAGATTGCCGTCGCTGCCATACCAGCCCGCATTGGTCATGATGCCGAAAGCCGTGTTCCAGGCGAAGACCGGCGACCCGCTGTCGCCTTCTCCCGCGACCATGGTCGGCTGACCTTCCTTGGGGATCACTTCCACCCACCAATAGTCGCAGGCGATGGCTCCAGTCGGGCCGCACCGCGGCATTTTCACCGCCCGCGCATTGACCTCGCCGCATTGCTGGCCGACTCCCGGGTGACCGACGGAATGCGTGCCGTGCGCGCCGGCGACCGGTTGCGAGTAGTGGCCCGGGTACCAGCAGACGAAGGTGCCGCTCGTCGCCCCGTCGCAGGTGCTGCCCCCGCCGGCGGTGACGAGGATCGCCGATTCGTTGACGCTGCTCTCTCCGGTCTTCTCGCAGGTTGACGAGACCGTGCGCCTGCCGGTGATGCTTCGGAAGCTGCCGGTATCCGCCTTGATGAGCCTTTCGACGGGGGCGCCCCAGACGAACTGCCAATCGCCGGTAGCCGTCTGGAAATCCCGCACGTTCAGCTTCGTGTAGGTGGTGCCGGTGGGTTCCTTCCAATAATAGTCGTTCGAGCAGTGCCCGGCGGTAATGTAGCCCTGTTCGTTGCCCGGCACAGGCGCCTGGGCGGCAAAGCCCAGCGTGCAGTTCTGAATGTAGCTGGTTCCGCTGGGCCGGTAACCCTGGAGGCCGCCCCGCATGCCGATCCGGCTATCCGCCGCGCCGTACAGGATCTTGACGGGGACTCCGATCGAATTCTGGAGCTGCGCCGCCTTCTTCTCCTGATCGGCGATCGGCTTCCCCTGCTCGAACGTCAATGTCAGGATTCCGCGGCGCTCGTCGTAGGAGGTGATCAGGGCCTCCGGGAAAACGCGTTCGATCATGTTGTTCTTCTCGCGGAAAATCTTCCTGATGGCGGACCGCGTCGGGCGGTTCACCTTCCGATACTCGACCGGCAGGTTGATCTGCTCCCCCGGCTTGCCGCGGACGGGCACAGGCCGGACCTTCTTCGCCTTCGCGGTCCCGGCCGTCTCGACGACGAGCTTGAATTCGCGGCCGTGATCGAAATAGGCGGCGACCAGATTCTCATGATCCTCGGCCTCTTCCGAATCGGCCGCGTCCTGCGCTGAAACCATCAGCTTTATGCGCCGTGCCGCCTCGGCCTGATCGACGCCGTACAGGCGTGCGTAGATCGCCGAGTCACGCGCCAGCGCTTCGTCGTCGCTCGCCGGTCCCTGGGCCAACGCCGTCGAAGCGAAGGCAAGGCCCAGGGTGGCGGCGAAGCGGCATATATTCTTCATGTCGGAACCTCATCGTGGGTGGATTTGGGGGTGGGTTTCGCGGGTTCAACGAGGATGTTCCTACTTTGTTCCTATAAATTTCATATCGATCTAGGAAATATCCGCTTGAAGGCCGCGATCGTGCTTCGCTTCCGGCCCGCCCCGCTTGACCCTCCGCCTGCGCCGGACCAAAGCTGAGCCATGTCCGACGAAGCTCCAGCCATTTCCGAACTGTCCTTCGAGGCCGCGCTGAAGCGGCTCGAGGAGATCGTGCGCCGGCTCGAGAGCGGCGATGCACCGCTCGACGAATCGATCGAGCTCTACGGCGAGGGCGACAAATTGCGCCAGCAATGCGAGGCCCGGCTCCAGGCGGCGCAGGCGAAGATCGAGAAGATCCAGCTCGGCCGCGACGGCCAGCCGGCCGGCGCCATTCCCTTCGACGGCGATTGAGCCTTTCGCTGATGGCGGACGCCTCGCTCCTCGCGCCCGCCTTCGGGCAGGTCCGGGTCGAGGTCGACGACTTTCTATCCGCTTTGCTCGAGGTTCCTGCCGATCCCCGGGCCGAGCTCTACGAAGCGATGCGCTATGCGGCGATCGGCGGCGGCAAGCGGCTCCGTCCCTTGCTCGTCGTCGCGGCCGCCGCCCTTTTCCACACGTCCCGCGAGCGGGCCGTCCGGGTCGGGACGGCGGTGGAATGCATCCACGTCTATTCGCTGATCCACGACGATCTGCCGGCGATGGACGACGACGACCTTCGCCGGGGCAAGCCGACCCTTCACAAGGTCTATGGCGAGGCGACCGCGATCCTCGCCGGAGACGCGCTCCACGCTTTGGCCTTCGAGATACTCGCCGAGGAGGCGACCCACGAGGATCCCTTCGTCCGGGCGGAGCTGATCGCGGAGCTGGCCCGGGCGGCCGGCCCGGGCGGAATGGCCGGCGGCCAGATGATGGACCTCGCCGCCGCCGGGGAGGCGCTCGACCTCGCCGCCGTCACCCGCCTCCAGCAATTGAAGACGGGCGCCCTGATCGGCTTCTGCCTGGAGGCGGGAGCGATCATGGGACGGGTGCCGTCCGACCGTCGACTCAAGCTTCGAGGCTATGCCCGCGACGTCGGGCTTGCGTTTCAGATTGCGGACGATCTGCTCGACGAGGAAGGCCAGGAGGCGAAGACCGGCAAGAAGGTCGGCAAGGACCGGGCCAGGGGCAAGGCGACCTTCGTCACCCTGCTCGGCCGCGAGCGCGCGCGGCAGCAGGCGGAGATACTGGTGGGACAGGCGAGCGATTATCTCAAAAGCTACGGGTCCGAAGCCGACCTGCTGCGGGCGATAGCCCGCTTCGCGGTGGAGCGGGACCATTGACCTTTCCGTCATTCCGGCGAAAGCCGGAACCTCGTCGAGGAAGGGCCCCGGCGAGGTGGGCTGAGGCCCCGGCTTTCGCCGGGGTGACGGGGTGATCATGAGGACAGGAGTCTATCCGGGCACGTTCGATCCGATCACGCTCGGCCATATGGACATCATCCGCAGGGGCGCGAAGCTGGTCGACCGGCTGGTCATCGGGGTGACCACCAACCCGTCCAAGTCGCCGATGTTCTCGGTGGACGAGCGGATGGCGATGGTCCGCCGCGAGCTCGCCGATCTCGGCCGGGAGGTCGAGGTCGTCTCCTTCGATTCGCTGCTCATGGACTTCGCCGAGCGCGAAGGCGCGTCGATGATCGTCCGCGGCCTCAGAGCCGTCGCCGATTTCGAATATGAGTATCAGATGGCGGGGATGAACCAGCAATTGAACGACAGGATCGAGACGGTTTTCCTGATGGCGGACGTCTCGCTGCAGCCGATCGCCTCCCGCCTCGTCAAGGAGATCGCGCTCTACGGCGGCGACATTTCGAAGTTCGTTCCGCAAGCGGTGGTGGCCGACGTCGCCCGCCGGGTCGAGGCGATGGGCCGCAAAGGCACTTGATCCGGCCGCCCGCGCCGCGCAATAACGCCTCCTAGAAAACGGATTTATCCGGGGAAATCCAGAAACATGCGTATCACGACCTTGCTGGCCCTGCTGCTCGGCCTGCTCCTCGCCGGTTCCGCCGCGGCGCAGGGCCTGACCGAGCCTCCGGCCACGCCGGCGGTCGATCCGGAAAACACCTTGCTGCTCGACCTGTCGAGCGGCGGCCGGGTGGCGATCCAGCTCCGCCCCGACGTCGCCCCCAATCATGTCGCCCGGATCAAGGAGCTGGCGCGCAAGGGCTTCTACAACGGCCTGACCTTCCACCGGGTGATCGACGGCTTCATGGCCCAGGGCGGCGACCCCGCCGGCGACGGCACCGGAGGCTCCCAGCTCCCCGACCTCAAGGCCGAGTTCAACGGGCTTCCGCACGTGCGCGGAGCGATCGCGGCGGCCCGCGCCGAGGCTCAGGACAGCGCCAACAGCCAGTTCTACATCATGCTCGCGCCCCGGCTGTCGCTCGACGGCCGCTATACCGTCTTCGGCCGGGTGATCGGCGGGATGAACTTCGTCGACCAGATCGAGAAGGGCGAGCCGCCGGCCAATCCGAGCCGGATCCTCCAGGCCTCGATCGCCGCCGACAACAAGGCGCCGCCGGCCCCGGGGCAGGTTTTCGCGGCGCCGGCCGGCCCGGCGGGCGGGGCGTCGCAGCGCGGAATGGCCGCCGGCCCGGCCGTCCCGCCGCCGCCGTCGATCCGGCTCCCCGAATCCAAGCCCAAGCCGCCGCCCAAGAAGAGGCAGTAGGCCCAGGGTGCGGGTCGACCTATTCGACTTCGCGCTTCCTCCCGACCGGATCGCGCTCAGGCCGGCGAGCCCGAGGGACTCCGCCCGGCTGCTCGTCCAGCGGGGGGAAGGGGCGCCCGAGGACCGGACCGTCGCGGACCTTCCGGGGCTTCTTCGCCCCGGCGACATCCTGGTCTTCAACGACACGAGGGTCATCCCCGCCCAGCTCGAGGGCCGGCGCGGAGAGGCCCGGATCGGAGCGACTCTCCACAAGCGCGAGGGTCCGCGCGAATGGCGCGCCTTCGTCCGCAACTCCAAACGGGTCCGCGAAGGCGACCGGATCGACTTCGGAAGCGGAGTCGCGGCGCTCGCCGGTTCGAGAGGGGGGGACGGAAGCCTCCTCCTGGCCTTCGAGGGGGACGAGCCGGTCGAGCTACTGCTCGAACGGGCCGGGCGGATGCCGCTTCCGCCCTACATCGCCGGCAAGCGCGAGGCCGACGAGCGCGACGCGCAAGATTACCAGACCATGTTCGCGGCCGAGAAGGGCGCGGTCGCTGCGCCGACCGCAGCGCTCCACTTCACTCCGCGGCTGATGGAAAAGCTGGCCGAGGCGGGCGTGGGCCACGAGACCCTCACCCTGCATGTCGGCGCCGGCACCTTCCTTCCGGTCAAGGCGGAGGACACGGCCGACCACAAGATGCACAGCGAATGGGGCCGGATCGACCCGCAGGTCGCCGATCGCCTCAACGCCGCGCGCGCCGCCGGCGGGCGCCTCATCCCGGTCGGAACCACCTCGCTCCGGCTCCTCGAAAGCGCCGCCGACGGATCGGGCCTGGTGCTCCCCTTCGAGGGCGACACGGCCATCTTCATCACCCCCGGCTACGCTTTTCGCGCCACCGACGGCCTCATCACCAACTTCCACCTCCCCCGCTCGACCCTGTTCATGCTGGTCTCGGCGCTGATGGGCCTGGAGACGATGAAGGCGGCTTATGCGCATGCGATCGGAAAGGGGTACCGCTTCTATTCCTATGGGGACGCCAGCCTGCTTCTCCCCGGCTGAGGGGCGACGGCCTCGGCAGAGGATTTGTTCGCACGAAGGTCACCGAAGCACGAAGGGTCCGGGCAGGACCGCCGCGAAGCGGCTCCCCTTTCAATTCGGCCGTGGGCGCGTGCGTTGGTTCGGCTGGGGAAGGATGTCCGCTTGCGACCCTTCCGCCTGGTCGTCGCCTGCCCCTTCGAGAACCTCACTGCGGCTTTGCCGATCAAGCCCCATGGCGGTAAGATGCTCTCATTCAGGAAGGGGGACCAGCATGTTCAGCATCTTCGTCGCCGCGCTCTTGGCTGCGCCTGCTCAGGCCGAGGTTGATCAACTCGATCGGTCTATGGACGCTTATCAAGCGTGCCTGGTCCGCAACGCTCGCGCACTGCGCGCCCGCGACTCGAAGCTGGACCCCGAGCGGGCGGTGGCCGCGGCCTCGAGGTCTTGCGAACCTGAAGCTGCGAAACTCGTTGCGATATCGAAGGTGCAATACAGCCAGCGAGACTCCAACGGCAACGTGGAGAGTCGAGCGCCGCTCGACGCCATGCTCGACAATCTCAAGAGAGCCGCAGTCATGCGCTACTGCGCTTCCACCTACATTTGGGACAGCCGCAGCCAGGTCTGGGTAACATGCAAATAAAAAAGACGGCGGCAATCGCCAGCTAGGCAAGAACACCTTGTCCAATCGTATCGTGGACGCCAGCCTGCTTCTGCCCGGCTGAACGGCGGCCGCCTCAGGACAAGGTTTGTTCGCACAAAGATCACCAAGGCACGCCACTTCGCGCCTTCCTTCCCGTGCTTGGCACCGACCCAGATCCTTCCCGCGCCTTCCATCCGCTGTTCAGGCGGCCGCGAAGCGGGTAAGGGTAGCTCGTGTTTTTCGGGGGAAAACGATGATCTCGATCGTCACGGGGCTGCTTCTGCAGGGCGCCCAGCCCGACTATCGGCCGGCCCCTCCACCGCCCCCGCCGCCCCCGCACGGGAGGATGCCGGTGCCCGCTCGGGCCAATCTCGGCGCGCTGGTCACGGCGGACGACTATCCCGCCGACGCCGAGGAGAATGGCCAGGAGGGAGCGGTCGGCTTCCGGCTCGAGGTCGGGGCGAACGGGCGGGTCACGCGCTGCACGATCACTGAGTCGAGCGGCTCGGCGAGCCTTGATTCGACGACCTGCCGGCTGATGCAGACGCGCGCCAGGTTCACGCCCGCGCGCGACAGCGAGGGCAGGCCGACCGCCGACGCGGTCGAGTCGAGGATCGTCTGGCACTTGCCGGAGGATCTGATCCCGATGGAATCGCAGTGGCTGGTCGGGACGATGCGGATGAGTCCGGCGGGTGCGATCCAATGCACGATGACGGTCAACAACCGCCCCGGTTCGCCGGTGGGCTGCAACGCAACGCCGAGCCTGACCGAGGAAGCGCGCGCCTTGGGCCGGTCGGTGCAGCAGACCTTCTTCGAGACGATCATTGTCGACGGCCGCCCGCCGCCGCCGATGAAGCCGGTCAGCTGGGGCGAGCAGCTGACCGTGACCGAGGCGAAGCTGCGAGTGGCGGCCGACGGCTCGATCGTCGGCTGCTGGATAACCCGCCACGAGCAGCTCGAGGGCGCGAAGAAGCGCAAGATCCGGGCGCCCGACCCATGCAAGGCCTGGCCCACCGGAAGCCGCAAGTTCGAGCCCGGCCCGGAAGGCGGCGCGGCGCGCGACGTGACGGTCAGCAAGAGTCTCCACAGGCTTTGATGCCCAGCAGCCTTGCCGGCCAGGACCACAGGGAGCGCGCCCTGCTGCTGACGGGGATCGCGCTCGGCTCGATCCTGCTGTGGCAGACGGCGCTGGGCAGCCTGCTGCTCTATCCGTTCACGATATTGGCGACCTGGTTCCATGAAATGGGCCATGGCATCGCCGCGATGCTCGCTGGCCGGGGGTTCGAACGGCTGCTGATCTTCGCCGACGGTTCGGGTGTCGCTTTGTCGATGGGCCCCGCCAACGGGTACAGGCTGACCGATGCGCTGATCGCGGCGAGCGGGCCGCTCGGGCCGGCGATCGCTGGAGCGCTGCTGATCGTCGCCTCGCGCTCTCCCGCCGCCACGCGCAGCGCCCTGGCGGTGCTGGGCGTCGCTCTGGTCGTGTCCACCTTGATCTGGGTCCGGTCGCCGACCGGCTGGCTGGTTCTCCCCGCCCTCGGAATAGCGATCGCCGCGCTCGCGCTGCGCGGATCCGTGCCATTGCGGCGCTTCGTCATCCAGCTCCTCGGGGTCCAGGCGGCGATCAGCGCGTGGCAGCAATTCGACTATCTGTTCAGCCCGGGCGGAAATGTCGGCGGCCGGCTGCACCGATCGGACACCGGCGCCATCGCGGACGTCCTGCTCCTGCCTTATTGGTTCTGGGGCGCGGCCATCAGCGCCACGATCCTGGCCTTGCTCTGGTGGAGCTTCAGGCTCGCGTTCCGGCGCTGAAGCGGGCGTGGAAATTAGTGACAGTATATATTTTCCTGAGGCCGCTCCTCGCCACCCGACCGGCGAAAAATGTATACTGTCACTGTTTACCCTAGGTTGCGAAATCGCGCGATGTGATCGTCGAGGATCGCGCCATAATCGGTGAGCGGGCAAATCTTTCGGCGCACCAATTCCCAATCCCTCTCCACCTCACCCCGCAGCGCCTTGAGCTCCGGCTGCCGCGCCCCCGGCAACCCGGCAGACTCATCAAGCAGCTCCAGGAATTTCTTGGTCCGGCGATTGAGAAACCATCCCGACAGCCCGGCTACGCTCGCCTTGCGGGCCGTCACCCCCGTGAGTGCCCCAGCGCCTATTGAAGTGCCACCGTCAGTGTGAAGCACCGTAGCGCTCGCCACGAACCCGGCTGTGGCCCCCACCCCGGCGGCGACCCAGTCCCACGGGCTCTGTAGCTCCTCGCGGAGTGCATCCCAGAAGCCGCCCGTGTTCGCGCGGCCGCTCTTCCCGGTCTCATCTGCCATGACTCGCCTTTCGGCCGGATTTGGCGGCAAATCCTCGCCGCATCGAGATCGCTACGATGATAGCAAGCCCGCCGCCGAGGCCGGCGAGGAACCCGTCGCCGCCGTCCCATCCGCCGGGAACAATCGTTGCGGCGAGCAGCCCAAGGCCGGCTGTAGCGAAGGGCAGCGGAATGCCCGGCTCGAGAAGTGCGTTGCGCCGCGGCCAGTTGGTCCGCGCCACATTGGCGGCCTCCCCCTCCACCCGAAAGACCTTGAAGGCGATGTTGTGCCATTCGTCGGCGGACAAGACCAGCCAGTGGATGGGTTGCTTCGATTCTTCGCGTTGCGGCCCGTCCGCGGAAAGATTTAGGTAGAAAGGGACGACGTCCTTAAGAACGACTTTTGCAGGATAGCGGTTCTCATCATATTGCAACGAGACGACCGCGCCCTGATAGCCGAGCAGCGATTTTTCGTGTGCTATCTTGGACACGACGTAAGCGGCGATGAACCGGTCGTCGCCCTCCCCCTTCTGAAATACCTCGGTCAGGGGTCCGTAAAACAGGCTCTTGTCGCCGAGCGCCATCAGCAAGCCAGACGCGAAGCCGATACCGTAAGCAAGCACTCCGAGCCCTGAGAGGCCGGCGAACAGCGAGTAAGCCGCAGCCAGGGAGCCCACCTCGGGTTGAGCCGTGAAGAGAGCGTAAGGGTTGGCGAGCGGCAGGGGGATTAATGGAGGAAGCAAGAGTATGAGCTGCAGTGCGAGTACGTAGGCGAGGTGAACCGCGACGCTAAAGCCGCCGACCAGCGCAATCCCCTCGGCCGTGGACAACGCCGGGACCGGAACCTCCACCTCGCCGGTCTCTGCGCCGTGGTAGAAGGCGCGGACGGCGAGCAGGCCCGGCAGCAGCAGTGCCGCGATGAGAATGGCGATGAGCGTCAGTCCCATGCGGGACTCAGGCTAGGTCCGCCGTGCAGGGGCGGGATCTTCGCCGTCGAGTCGGCCGGCGTCGCGGCGGATGACGAAGACGCCATCCTCGTCGCGAGTGGCAGCCTGCTCCATCGCCTGCCAGCTCCCTTCAAATGAACGGAGTGTTCGCGATGCCGTATCCAGCGAGTTCTTCGAGTTGACACGTCCGCTCTTCATCGAACGTAATCTATGTGTTCGGCGGCTCAAAAGCAATGCCACGCCCACCGCTTCCGCCCTCACCCTGGCCCTTCGGGCCTGTCCTTCTCCCTGCAGGGAAGAGGAGGGCTCGCCGCGAAGCCGTCGGAGGGTGAGCGCAAATGTGTGGGACGCAGCCAAGCGTTTCTTTCCGTGCCCTGAAATAAGTCCGTTTCGGTCTCATCATTGAAGGATAGGAAAAACCCTACCAAATTCCTATCTGGGCAATGGCTGAGAGGGAGGGAGTCGTGGACGAGGGGAACGGGGGCAAACGGGCTTACCACCGCTTGACGGCGGAGGAGCGGGCGCGGTTTTTGCAGGTGCTTCGGGAGACCGGGAACCGGAAGGCGGCGGCGGCCGCGATCGGGGTGGATCCGCGGCTGATGGACCAGAGGCGCGAGTTCGATCCCGATCTGGACCGGGACTGGGACGCCGCGGTCGAGGAGGCGCATCGCGGGCTTTCCGGAGCAACGGGCCCTTTCGACTGCCCGCAGGCGGGCAGGCTCAACTCGATCCGGCGCGGCAAGAGGGGACGGCTGCAGCTGGTCTCGAGCGGCGAGGACCGGTGGAACGCGGCAGTGGAGCGGCGTTTCCTCGAGGCGCTGCGCGCCTGCGGCAGCGTCCGCGGCGCGGCCCGTGCGGTCGGCTTCTCCGAAGGCGCGATCTGGGAGCGGCGGCGCAAATGGCCGGCCTTCGCGAAGGCCCTGGAGGAGCTGCTCGACGAGGCCGAGGTGGCGCTCGAGCTAAGGCTCGCCAGCCTCGGCAGCAACGTCGTGCCGGGGGGCGACGAGGCCGGGACCGAGAGCGAAGCCGCGCCGGCGGCAAGCGCGCCCTTCGACCCGGACTTCGCAATGCGGTTCTTGAAGTGGCGCGAGGAGAAAAGACGCGGGCGGGGCCGCTGGGCGCCGCGCGCGAAGCCGCCGTCGATCGAGCAGGTGACCGAGAAGATCGTCCGGCGGGTCCTGGCGATCAAGCGGCATCGCGAGCGGGGAGGGGGCGCGTGAGTGCCCCTCACCGGCGGGCGGTCGAAGCGCTGGAGGGGCTGGGCGAGGCCGAAATCCGGTTGGCGATCCAGTCGCTCACCGAAGCGGAGCGCCTCGTCCTCGAGGCCGACTGGCCGAGCTGGGCGCATTCGGGCCAGGCTCCGCCCCGGGACGATTGGCGCGTGTGGGTGCTGCTCGCCGGGCGCGGCTTCGGCAAGACCCGGGCAGGCGCGGAATGGGTGTCGGCGTTCGCCAGGGCCAATCCCGACGCGGCCATCGCGCTGGTCGCCGCAAACCCGGAGGAAGCGCGGGCGGTGATGGTCGAGGGCCGGTCCGGCCTGCTCGCCGTCGCCCGGGACGACGAGCGGGACCGGATGCGCTGGGAGCCCAGCCGGAAGCGGCTGATCTTCGCGAGCGGCGCCGAGGCGTTCGTCTATTCGGCTGCCAATCCGGAAAGCCTGCGCGGACCCGAGCATCACATCGCCTGGTGCGACGAGCTGGCCAAGTGGCGCCGCGGGCCCGCCGCTTGGGACAATCTGCGCCTCGGGCTGCGCCTCGGGGCCAAGCCGCAGGCGCTGGTGACGACGACTCCGCGGCCGGTGCCGGTGCTGAAGCGTCTCCTCGCGCTGGACGGGACGGTCCTGACCGGCGGCGCGACCCGGGCCAACCCGCATTTGCCGGACGACTTCATCGCCGCGGTCGAATCGGCGCACAAGGGCACGAGGTTCGGCCGGCAGGAGCTGGAGGGGGCGCTGCTCGACGACATCGAGGGCGCCTTGTGGACTCGCGACCTGATCGAGAAATCGCGGATATCGACCGGCGCCGGCGACTGTCACTATCGACGGGTGGTCGTCGGGGTCGATCCCCCCGCGACTCAGGGCGGGACGTGCGGGATCGTCGTTTGCGGCCTTCTCGCCGACGCCAGCGTGCATGTGCTCGCCGACTGCTCGGCCGGCGGTCTCAGTCCGGAGGCCTGGGCCGCGAAGGCGGCCCGAGCCGCGCAAACGTGGGGCGCGCAACGCGTGATCGCCGAGAGGAACAACGGGGGCGAGATGGTCGCCGCTGTGCTTCGGATCGCCGATTCGGGGCTTCCGGTCACCCTGGTCCACGCCAAGGACGGCAAGCAGACCCGGGCCGAGCCGGTCGCGGTACTGTTCGAGACCGGCAAGGCGAAATTCGCCGGCGCCTTTCCGGAGCTGGAGGACGAACTGGCCGGATTCACCCCGGCCGGCTGGCGGGGGAACGGCGCGAGCCCCGACCGGGCGGACGCGATGGTCTGGGCGCTGACCGAGCTTGCGGTGAAGCCGCAACGGACCGAGCCCCGCGTGCGGAGGCTGTAGCGTTGCCGGGCCCTAACCCTTTCCGCGACTGAAAGGGCGACACGCTGCCAACCACGCCCCGGGCGCCCCGACCGTCCAGCCGCTACCGCGCCCGCTGCGCCTGAGGCGGCGACTGGTAGGTGGAAGGCCGCTTCTGAGCCACCATCGGGAAGGTTTCGCCTCCGTGGTAGGTTACGGTTCCGCACATATAGTCGCCCTTGGCCGAGAGCCTGCCGTCGAACCGGATATCGCCCTCGCGGGAGGCGACGACCATCTGGATGCCGTTGCCGGTCAAGGTGATCCTGCGCAGGACGACGGGCGCGGTTCTCGCCGGCGCCAGCGATCCGCCGTAATCGGCGCCGACGAAGCCGATCGACATCAGCCCGAAGCTGGCCATTCCGCGGGGAACCATCAGGAAATCCCAATGGCCGTGGAGGTTCGGGGCCTCGCCGCCCGCCGCAGCGGCGCCCGCGTCGCAGCTCAAGGCGATCGACGTCGCGGGCCGTGCGGCAACCGCCGCGGGTGCGGCGAAGGCGGCGGCCAGGGCAAAAGTCATCAGGTATTTCATCTTCATCTCCAATGTTCGACAGGCTTCGAGGCGCGGGTCGCGCCGGTGGCGACGGCCGTCCGCCACTCCCCGCCCAATCGACAAGCCGGCATTTCGCCAGTAGCTTTCGGCGCTTCGGAGAGGCCGGGCGGATGCAGTTCACGATGCGCCAAAAGCTAGCGTGGCCCCTGGCGAGGCGAGGCGCGCTCGTGCTCGGCCTGGGTGTGGTGCTCGGATTCGCGGGGCCGTTCGGGGCCTATCCGCCGCTCGCTGCGCCGGTTCGCTATGCCTTCTGGATCGGCATGGTCTTCGCGGGTTACGCCGCTGCGCTCGCGGCGGAGAAGCTCGTTCCCGAAGCAGCCATCTCGAATCCCGACGTTCGCCTCGGTGCGGTGGCGATCGCCTCCGCCTTGCCGCTGACCTTCGTCGCGGCCTGGGCGATCCCGCTGGTCCGGCCCGGCCATCTGTACGAACCGCTGCAGCTCCCGGCGCTGTTCGCGGCCGCCGCCGCCGTCCAGCTCGCAATCACTTTCACGCTGCTGCGCAAGTCGGGCGTACCGCCCCGGCCATCGCCGGCGCAAAGCAGGGACAGGTCGGGCGCGTTTCCGCCCACACTGCTTTCGCGCCTGCCGAACCGGCTGGGCGAAGAGATCGTCGCACTCGAGGCGGAGGACCATTATCTGCGGGTTCACACCGTCCTCGGGTCGGACCTCGTCCTGATGCGCCTGTCGGATGCCATGGCCGCGATCGAACCCGATTTGGGCCTCCAGGTGCACAGGAGCTGGTGGGTGGCCCAGGATGCGATCTGCGGGATCGTCAGGTCGGAGCAGCGGTCTCACCTCAAATTGAGGAACGGGCTGCTCGTGCCGGTGGGTCGAACCCATTGGGCTGAAGTGCGCTCTCGAGCCGCGCGTCTGGGGTTGCGAGACTAGCTGCCATCTGGAAAATGGGACATTCGGTGTTCCAGGGCGTGAGTGAGGGTCGATCATGCGCATCAGGCTTTTGGCGGCGGCGGCCCTGTCGGCGGCGGCCCTGGCCGCAAGCCCCCCTGCCGCCGCAAGCCAGGTGCCCGGCGCCTGGTTCATGGGCGACTGGCGTTGCACGCTCGACGGGCGGCCGACCCGGATCGTCTGGGATGTGGTCAGCGTCGAGCATGGCGCGCACCATGGCGACCACGGCACCAGCGTTGCCGGGGCCGAACGGCGGGGGCGGTTCTGGGATCGGGGGGCGTGGGCCAATCTGAGCTTCGGGCGTGCGACGTCGACGACGCTCCACTTCAAGCACGCGGACGGCAACGACTGGTTCCTTCGGCGGATCTCGGCGACCCAGGCGCGGGGCAATTCGACCTGGAACGGTCGGCCCTATCCGCTCTCCTGCACGAAGGCGCGCTGAGGCCGCGGATTCGGACGTTCAGCTCCCCTCCCTGGAGGGGAGAGGGGGCCGGGCCCGAAGGGCTCGGCACGGTGAGGGCGATGATGTAGGAGCGCCCCGCATGGTCGCCCACCGCTTCGCCTTCACCATCTCCGCCACCGACGGCGCCGCCCGGGCCGGCACGATCGCCATGCGGCGCGGCGAAATCCGGACTCCTGCCTTCATGCCGGTCGGAACGGCCGCGACCGTCAAGGCGATGAAGCCGGCCGACGTCCGCGCCTCGGGGGCCGACATCATCCTCGGCAACACCTATCACCTCATGCTCCGGCCCGGCGCGGAGCGGGTGGCGCGGCTCGGCGGGCTTCACGCCTTCATGGGCTGGGAGCGGCCGATCCTGACCGATAGCGGCGGCTACCAGGTGATGAGCCTGTCGGAGCTGGCCAAGGTCACGGAGGAGGGGGTCGCGTTCAAGAGCCATCTCGACGGCAGCCGGCACATGATCAGCCCGGAGCGGTCGATGGAGATCCAGCGGCTGCTCGGCTCGGACATCGTCATGGCCTTCGACCAGCTCGTCCCCACGACCTCGGGCCGCGACGAGCAGGCGGCCGCGATGGAGCGGTCGATGCGATGGGCGAGGCGCTCGCGCGAGGCGTTCGATTCGGGCGGGGACCATGCGGCGGCCTCCGCGCTGTTCGGGATCCAGCAGGGGGCGCTCGACGAAGGCCTTCGCCGCGCGTCGGCCGACGCGCTGACCGATATCGGCTTCGACGGCTATGCGGTCGGCGGCCTCGCCGTGGGGGAGGGGCAGGAGGCCATGTTCGGCTGCCTCGATTTCGCCCCGGGCCAGCTCCCCGCCGACCGGCCCCGCTACCTGATGGGGGTGGGCAAGCCCGACGACATCGTCGGTGCGGTGGAAAGGGGGATCGACATGTTCGACTGCGTCCTCCCGACTCGCTCGGGCCGAACCGGCCAGGCCTTCACCCGCTCGGGCCCGATCAACATCCGCAACGCCCGCTTCGGCGAGGACCCGGGCCCGCTCGATTCGGCCTGCCCCTGCCCGGTCTGCTCGACCTGGTCGCGCGCCTACCTCCACCATCTCGTCCGGTCCGGCGAAATCCTCGGGGCGATGCTTATGACGGAGCATAATATCCGGTTTTATCAGGGACTTATGAGCGACTTGAGAGCGGCCATAGCGGAACGCCGGCTCGCTGCTTTCGCCTCCGATTTCAGGGCGCGCTACCGGACCGGGCGAGGGCGGGAAGGGTTGAAAATTTGAGATTTCTCCCCACTTGGGGTAGAGAGCGGCCTGGTGGGATTCCAAGATCTTCGGCGCGACGAGGGACCGGTTGAGCGGCCTCGCGCTTGCCATGGATCGGCGGCCGCAATAGAGCGCCCGTCCTTTCCGGAGTAGTTGATGTCGTCGACCGAACTCGTCCTGCGCCGTCCCTTCCTGCCCCGGGTCCCGGGGCTGAGGAACTGGCTCGCCTCCGCCGTTCTGGCGACGATGGCCGGTCTGTATGTGGTCGCCGGACTGAGCGTCGCGTGGCTCGAGCCGGCCAGCGCCACGCCCAACGCGCGCCTCGGTGGCACGGCCGGCGCGATTCCGGGCCTTGGAGTTCCGCCCAAGCCGGAGCCTCTGCAATTCCGCGAGATCGCGCCGCAGGACGCGCTCACGATCAACGCCGCGGTGCCGGTCTCTACTCTTCCCAATCCCGCCGCCCGTCCTTTCGGCGCCGCCTTCGCGACTCCGGCTGACCGGCTGCGCGCGGTCGAATGCCTGACCGCGGCCGTCTATTACGAAGCCGCGGTCGAATCGACCGCCGGGCAGCAGGCCGTCGCCCAGGTGGTCCTCAACCGGGCGCGCCACCCCGCCTATCCGCGCACCGTCTGCGGAGTCGTCTTCCAGGGGCAGGAGCGGGCGACCGGCTGCCAGTTCACCTTCACCTGCGACGGGGCGCTTCGGCGAACGCCTTCTGCATCCGGCTGGGCGCGCGCCCGCCGCGTCGCCGAGGAAGCGCTGGCCGGCAAGGTCTTCGCGCCGGTCGGCTGGGCGACCCATTATCACACCAACTGGGTGGTTCCCTACTGGAGCTCGAGCCTGACCAAGCTCGCCAATATCGGCACCCACATCTTCTATCGCTGGGAAGGCGGATGGGGCAAACCGGCGGCGTTCCGCTTCGGCCCGGGCCGCGTCGAGCCGCAAATGGCGAAGATGCGCAGCCTGACCTCCGATCCGACCAGCCTGGCCGACGCTCCGGCGATCGACGAAGCTGCCGCCTTGGCCTCGGTCGACGCCGCCGCCGCAGCGGCCGCCGCCGCCGCCGCGGTCGAAGTCGGGACCAGGCCCCCGGGCAGCATCGACAGCTTCACCCGCGCCGTGCTTCGCCGTTACGAGCCGCCGACCGCCGAGGCCTCGACCGCCGCGGTCCAGGTCCGCTCCGGCAAGCCGCTGTCCGCGAGCACCCATTGGGCGCTCTCCGGCGTCCCGGCCAAGGGCGACACGGGCGCCGCCGCCAAGCCGGCGGCTCCGCCGACCGCCAAGCCGGCCGCGGCGGCCACGGCCGAGGCCGCGCCGAAGTGCCTGGAGGGCGTTCGCCGGGTGCTCAGCGGCAAGGCTGTCTCGGAAAAGACCCCGGGCTGCTGAGCGAATCGTCATCCCGGCGAAAGCCGGGATCTCAGGACGAGAAGTCTCGGCGGGTCTCCCCGAGGTCCCGGCTTTCGCCGGGATGACGGGTCGCTACTTCCTCAGCGCGAACCTCTGAAGCTTGCCCGTCGCCGTCTTCGGCAGCGCGTCCACGAACTCCAGGTCGCGCGGATATTTGTAGGGGGCTATGACAGCCTTCACATGGTCCTGAAGCTCGCGCGCCAGCGCCTCGCCCGGCTCCCGCCCCGGTGCCGCGACGACGAACGCCTTCACCCTCTGCCCGCGCGCCTCGCACGGCACGCCGACCACCGCGCATTCCTGGACTGCGGGATGGGCGTAGAGGGCGTTCTCGACCTCCGGGGCGGCGATGTTGTAGCCGGCCGAGACGATCATGTCGTCGGAGCGGGCGACGTACCAGAAATAGCCGTGCTCGTCGGTGCGGTACGTGTCGCCGGTGACGTTCCACCCGCCCTGTACATAGTCCGACTGGCGCTCGTCGTCGAAATAGCGGCAGCCCGTCGGCCCCTTGACCGCGAGCCGCCCGGTGCCGTGGGGCAGGGGGATTCCGTCCTCGTCGAGGACGCAGGCGCGATAGCCGGGCACGGCCTTGCCGGTAGCGCCGGGGCGGATGTCGTCGCCCGACGCCGAGATGAAGATATGCATCATCTCGGTCGCTCCGATCCCGTCGACGATCCTCAGGCCGGTCGCCTCGTGCCAGGCCTGCCAGGTCGCGGCGGGGAGATGCTCGCCGGCGGAGACGCAGGTGGCGAGCGACGAGATGTCGTGCTCGGCCAGCAGGCCCAGCATCGCCTTGTAGGCGGTCGGCGCGGTGGCGAGACTGGTCACCCTGAAGCGGCCGACCGCCTCGAGCAGCGGCTTCGGGCCCGGCTGCTCGATCGTCACCGCCGCGCCTCCGAAGCGCCAGGGGAAGATGAGAAGCATTCCAAGCCCGAAGGTAAAGGCGATCGGCGCCGAGCAGACCCAGCGGCCGCCGCGCTCGGGCTTGAGCACATGGCGGGCGAAGCTGTCGGCCGGGGCGAGTATGTCGCGATGGTAATGGACGCACCCCTTCGGACGTCCCGTCGTCCCGGAGGTGAAGGCGATCAGGGCGACGTCGTCCCGGTGGGTGTCGACCGGCGCGAAACCGGGGCGCACCGACTGCAGCCGGCCTTCGAGCCGGCCTGCGCCGGAATCGCCCTTGTAGGTGAGCAGCGACCGGATCAGGCCGGTCTCGTCCGCAGCCTTCATGAAATCGTCGAGGAAGCGGTCGTCGACGATGGCGTGGTGGACCTGCGCCCGCTCGACGATCGTCGCGACCTCGCCGGAGCGAAGCACCGGCATGGTGGAGACGACGATTCCGCCGGCCTTGAGCACCCCCAGCCAGCAGGCGAACAGCATCGCTCCGTTCGGGCCGCGCAGGAGCACACGGTCGCCCGGGACCAGATCCTCCTCCTCGGCGAGGAGGCGCGCGATCCGGTCGCTGAGGTCGCTCAACTCCCCGTAGGTCCAGCGGCCGGCATCGTTGATCACGGCGAGGGCCCCGGGATCGCCTTTGTCGATCAGCTCGACCGCGGCGTTCAGGCGTTCGGGATATTGGAGCTCCGGCAGGTCGAACAGGAATTCCGGCTGCGCCTCGGGGCGAGGCAGGCGGTCGCGGACGAAGGTGTCGACATGCGCCGTCACCATTCGGGCACCACCGCAATCGTCTCGATTTCGATCCGGGCGCCGGGCTCGACCAAAGCTCCCACCTCCACCACCGCCATCGCCGGGAAATGGCGTCCGATCACCTCCTTGTAGGCCGCCCCGATCCCGGCGAGGCCCAGGCGATATTCGTCGATGTCGACGATATACCAGGTCATCCGGACGATATGCTCCGGCCCGGCCCCGTCCTCGGCGAGGATGGCGAGGGTATTGAGCAATATCTGGCGCAGCTGGCCGGCGAGGTCGGGCGCTACGATCGTGCCGGTCTCGTCCCAGCCGATGATGCCGGCGGTGAACACCGTCCGGCCCCTGGCCGAGATGCCGTTGGAAAAGCCGCTCGGCCGGGGCCATCCGGGGGGAAGCAGGGTCTTCAATTCCGATACTCCGCGAGATGGGCGCGGGCGATCACCACTTTCTGCACTTCGGACGCTCCCTCGTAAATGCGAAGCGCCCGTATCTCCCGGTAGAGCCGCTCGACCGCAATGCCCCTGGTCACCCCGAGGCCGCCGAACATCTGAACGGCCTTGTCGATGACGCTCTGGGCGCTGTCGGTGGCGTGGAGCTTGGCGAGCGCCGCCTCGCGGCTGTTGCGCCGGCCCTTGACGTCGCGAAGCCAAGCGGCGCGGTAGATCAGCAAGGCGGAGGTCTCGACGTCGAGCACCATCTCGGCGAGCTTCGACTGGGTGATGGCGTTGTCGGCGAGAGTGCCGCTCCCCAGCCGCCGTTCCAGCGCCCGCCTCGTCGCCTCGTCCAGCGCCCGCCGGGCGAAGCCGAGGGCGGCCGCCCCGACCGTGGTCCGGAAGACGTCCAGAGTCGCCATCGCCTGCGCGAAGCCGCGTCCTCGATCCCCGAGCAAGGCGGAAGCGGGGAGGCGGGCGTCGGTGAAGCGAAGGGTCGCCAGCGGATGCGGGGCGATCACATCGATCCGCTCGCTGTCGTCCAGCCCGGGCGTGTCGCGGTCGACGACGAAGGCGGAGATCCCCTTCGCCCCCGGCACCTCGCCGGTGCGGGCGAAGAGGACGTAATAATCGGCGATTCCGCCGTTGGAGATATAGGTCTTGGCGCCGTTCAGCACCCAGCCTTCGGCTGTTTCCCCGGCGGTCATGTCCATCGAGGCGACGTCGGACCCCGAGGCCGGCTCGGTGAGGGCGAAGGCGGCGATCTTGTCGCCGCGGGCGACGGCGGGAAGGTAGGCGGCCTTCTGCTCGTCCGTGCCGAACAGGCTGATCGTGCCGGACCCCAGGCCCTGCATGGCGAAGGCGAAATCGGCGAGGCCGCTATGACGGGCGAGAGTCTCGCGGATCAGGGCAAGGGTGCGGACGTCGAGCCGGCCCTGCCGGTCGGGCACGCAATGCTTGAGCCATCCTGCCTCGCCCAATTTGCGAACGAGGTCGCGGAAGGCCTGGTCGAGGTCCTCGGGCTCACGTTCGTCAAGCTCCACCTCGCACCATCGCTCCAGGTCATCCGCGAGCGCGCGGTGGCATTCATCAAAGAACGGCCAGTCGAGGAAGGCGCGGTCGCTCATCTGACTCCCCTCCCTGGAAGGGAGGGGTTGGGGGTGGGTAGGCGAGCACAGCGAGACTTTTTGCAGCCTCGGAGTTTCGGCCGGCCTGCGGCCGGACCCACCCCCGGCCCCTCCCTTCCAGGGAGGGGAGGCAGGCCGCGCTCAATCACCCTTGAACTCCGGCGTCTTCTTCGCCGCGAAGGCCTCGAACGCCCGTTTGAAGTCGTTTGTGGCCATGCAGATCGCCTGGGCCTGGGCCTCCATCTCGATCGCCGTCTCCAGGCTGACGTTCCATTCCTGGTTGAGCTGGGTCTTGGTGATTCCGTGAGCGAAAGTGGGACCGGACGCGAGCTCCAGCGCAAGGACCATCGCATCGTCGAGCAGGTGCTCCGGGTCCGAAAGCGAGTTGTAGAAGCCCCAGCGTTCGCCCTCGTGGGCGGTCATGAAGCGGCCGGTGAAGAGAAGGTCGGCGGCGCGGCCCTGGCCGACGATCCGGGGCAGGATGGCGCAGGCGCCCATGTCGCAGCCGGCAAGGCCGACCCGGGTGAAGAGGAAGGCGGTCTTCGCGCGGTCGGTCGCCAGGCGCAGGTCGGAAGCCATGGCGACGATCGCTCCGGCGCCGGCGCAGACGCCATCGACCGCCGCTATGATCGGCTGCGGGCACGCCCGCATCGCCTTCACCAGATCGCCCGTCATCCGGGTGAAGTCGAGCAGCTCGGGCATGCTCATCCGGGTCAGCGGACCGATAATCTCATGGACGTCGCCGCCCGAGCTGAAATTGCCCCCCGCGCCGGCGACGACGACTGCCTTCACCTCCCTCGCGTAGACCAAGGCGCGGAAGGTGTCGCGCAATTCGGCGTAGCTCTCGAACGTCAGCGGGTTCTTGCGCTCCGGGCGATTGAGGGTGACCACCGCCACGCCCTGGGCGTAGCTCCACGAGAAATGCTCGGGCGCGAAGGTTTCAGGGTTCATGCGATCTCCAACGCCTCGCCGTTCCGATCCGACAGGACGAGGTCGAGCACCGCTGCCGCCACCTCTTCGGGAGAGATGAGGCGGCCCGAGGGGTTGAGCCGGGCCAGCTCGGCCCGGGCATCGTCCTCGCTTCGGCCGGTCTTGGCCACGATATTCGAGACCGACTCGATTGTCATTTCGGTGTCGACGAAGCCGGGGCAGACCGCGTTCACGCGCAAGTTCGTCTGCGCATATTCGGCGGCGAGGGCGCGGGTGAGGCCGACTGCGCCGTGCTTGGCCGCGATATAAGGCGAGGCATAAGCGAAGCCGTGCAGTCCGGCCATCGAGGCGATTGTGACGATTCGGCCTGCGCGAGCGGCGAGCAGGTCCGGCAGGGCGGCCTGGCAGCAATGGAACATGCCGTCGAGATTGACGGCCAGCATGTCGCGCCAGACGTCTTGCGTCACCTTGGCGAAGGGAATGCCCGCCGCCGCACCGGCATTGTTGACGAGGATGGTGATCGGGTCCTGCGCTTCGCGAGCGAGCGCGAAGGCGCGGTCGACCTCGTCGCGAACCGTTATGTCGGCCGGGGCGACCAGGGCGTCGAAATCGCCGGATGCGACCTCTTCCAGCCTGTCGCGGCGGCGGCCGACGAGGGTGAGCTTGGCGCCTTCTGCGCCTAGCGCGCGGGCGATGGCGGCGCCGATCCCGGTGCCGCCGCCGGTGATCACCGCGTGGTGGCCGGCCAGTCGAGTCACTTGCTCCCCTCCCTGGAAGGGAGGGGTTGGGGGTGGGTAGGCGAGCGCAGCGAGACTTTCGCGGGCTCGGAGTTTCGGCCGCCTCCGGCGGACCCACCCCTAGCCCCTCCCTTCCAGGGAGGGGAGTTTGCCCGCGTCCTGGGTGATGGCCGGCCCGCCCTCACGCCTTGAGCTCCGCTTCCCGGGCCAGATTGCGCGCCAGCTGGGCCATTCCGCCGAGATACTGGGGCGGGACCTGAACGCCGCGATAATCGTAGGCGGCCGCCGCCCGCAGGGTCCACATCGGGTCGACGAGATGC
>DASVVM010000130.1:0-16033 GCA_036386555.1 Allosphingosinicella sp. | reverse complement strand
CTTTCAAACCGTTTTTCCCAAGGAGATTGTCATGGATTTCGCTTCTGCCCAGGTCATCGGCGCCGGTCTTGCCGCGATCGGCGTCGGCGCCGCCGCGGTCGGCGTCGGCAACGTCTTCGGCTCGTTCCTCGAGAGCGCGATTCGCAACCCGGCCGCCGCCGACAGCCAGCAGGGCCGCCTGTTCATCGGCTTCGCCGCCGCCGAGCTGCTCGGCCTCATTGCCTTCGCCGTGGCGATGATCATCCTCTACGCCCGCTAAGAAGGGATTGGGGACAGTTACCGTAACTGTCCCCTTTTGACGCCCATGCCTCAGATCAATCAGCTGGCCGACGCCGCTTATTCGCAGTTCTTCTGGCTGCTGCTGGTGCTCGCCATCCTCTATTTCGGCATCGGCCGGATGATGCTGCCGAAGATCCAGTCCACGGTCGACGCGCGCGACCAGCGCATCGCCGGCGATCTCGCCGCGGCCCAGGCCGCGCGCGAAGCCGCGGAAGGGACCGAGGCCGCCTATCGCGCCCGAATGGACGCGAGCCGCGGCGAGGCCCTGAAGGTCGCCCAGGCCGCCAAGGTGTCGAGCGCGAAGGCGACCGAGGAACGGATGAAGGCGGCCAACGAGGAGATCGGGGCGAGGGTGGAAGCCGCTGAGGCGCGGATCCGCACCGCGACCGAAGCGACCCTCGGCGAGATTGAGAGCGTCGCCGCCGAGGCGGCCCGCGAGATGGTCGAGCGGCTGGCAGGTGTTTCGGTCGACAGCGACGAGGCCGCGCGCGCGGTCAGGAATGCGATGGCCCATGGCTGAGGAAAACCCCCAGGCGCCCCATATCCGCGAAGCCCCCGGCCACGGCGCCGAGCCCGCCGGAGTCGTCGGCACCCCGGAGCATCACGAGCTCCCCACCGCTCTGGGTCTTGACGCTCCGCAATGGATCGCGCTCGCGATGGTGGTGGTCTTCGCCATTCTCCTCTGGAAGCGAGTGCCTGCCATAATCGGCAAGGCGCTCGATTCGAAGATTGCCGGGATCCGCGCCCAGCTCGACGAGGCCGCCCAGCTCCGCTCCGAGGCCGAAGCGATCAAGGCCGAATACGAAGCCAAGGCCGCCCAGGCCGATTCCGAGGCCGCGACCCTGCTCGACCGCGCCCGAGCCGAGGCCGAGGGAATCGTCCGCCAGGCCGAAACCGACGCCTCCGCTTTGGTCGAGCGCCGTGGCCGCATGGCCGAGGACAAGATCGCCGCCGCCGAGCGTTCCGCCCTCGACCAGGTCCGCGCGAAAGCCGCGAGGGCCGCCGCCGCCGCCGCCGAAACCCTGATTCGGGAGAAGCTGGATGCGGGCGCCGACAAGGCTCTGGTGGACAGGACCATCGAAGGCCTGGGCCAGGCGCACTAACCGAACGAGCGGCGGCCTGCGCCGTCCGAACCAATCCGCGACTACGGTGCCGGTCGGTTTTTTCAACGCAAAGACGCAAAGACGCAAAGAGCGCGGAGCGCTCCTCCTCCGCCCTGGCTGACGGAGGACTCGGCTTCGTTGGATGGACCGGCATTTTGTCCGCTTCGCGGAATCTTTGCGTCTTTGCGTCTTTGCGTTCAAAAATGAGCTCGCACGGCGGTTCAAGGCTACGCTTGGTAACTTCGCGGTGCCCGCTTCCGCCACGCCGCCGCAAGCGCCGTCTCGAGCAGTTCGTCCGTCACCGCCTCCAGCCGCACCAGGGTGCTCCCGCCGCGCCCCCACGCCCCTGCCGCCGGCTTGAACGCCTCCGGCGCCAGGGTCATGAAATCCTCCTGCTGCTCGGGCATCAGCCCGGCCATGCCCCAGGCCCCGTCCGGCGAGCCGAGCGTGGCGAAGATCTTGCCGCCGACCCGGAAATCGGCATGGCCCATATGGCTGCCCTCCTCCGCGCCTGGAAAGGCGAGGGCGATTCGGCGGAAATCGTCGGCGGTGGACATCTCGTCGTCTCGCCCCCTTTAAATGTAGGACTTCCTCTGCTTTATACTCGGTGTGGACCGATCCTTCAGCCTTGCCAATTCCCTTCGCGCGACCCGCCGCGGGCAGCCGGGCCTCGCGCGCGCGCGCGTAGGACACGGACTTTGCGGACCTTCGTCCGTTTCCGGACACTTGCCGATGGTGAGGAAAGGCCATGGCTGAGCCCCCCACCGACCGCTTCAACGAGGAGAAGTCCGCTTACACCGTCCGCGGCAGCGACCAGCCGGACCTCGAGGCGGGCGTGGCGGCGATCCGCAAGGTGGTGAAAGGCCTTCCGGTGCGACCGGGCGTCTACCGGATGCTCGATGCCAAGGGCGACGTCCTCTACGTCGGCAAGGCGAGGGCCCTGAAGAACCGGGTGACCAATTACACCCAGGTCGCCCGTCTCACCAAGCGGCTGCAGCGGATGGTCTCGCAGACCCGCTCGATGCAGATCGTCACAACCAATACCGAGGCGGAGGCCTTGCTGCTCGAGGCGCAGCTGATCAAGCGCTACCGGCCGCCTTACAACGTGCTGCTGAGGGACGACAAAAGCTTCCCCTTCATCCTCCTTCGCGAGGACCATCCCTTCCCGCAGATCCGCAAGCATCGAGGCGCCCGCCGCCACAAGGGCCAATATTACGGGCCGTTCGCAAGCGCGGGGTCGGTCACCCGAACCCTCAACGCTCTTCAGAAGCTGTTCCTGCTTCGGAGCTGCACCGATACCTTCCTCGCCACCCGCAAGCGGCCCTGCCTGCTCTTTCAGATCCGCCGCTGCTCGGCGCCGTGCGTCGGCCGGATCACGCCCGAGGCCTATGCCGAGCTGGTCCAGGATTCGAAGGACTTCCTCGCCGGCAAGTCGAGCCAGGTCCAGCAGAAGCTCGCGGCCGCGATGAACGAGGCCGCCGAAGCGATGGATTACGAGCTCGCCGCGGTCTTCCGCGACAGGCTGCGCTCGCTCACCTTCATCCAGGGCTCGCAGGCGATCGCCGCGGAAGGCCTTGGCGACGCCGACATCTTCGCTCTCGCCTGCAAGGGCGGGACGATGTGCGTCCAGGCCTTCTTCATCCGCGGCGGCAACAATTGGGGGCACAGAAGCTTCTTCCCGGCCCACACCGCCGACGTTCCGGAAGCGGAGGTGCTGGCGAGCTTCCTGATGCAATTCTACGAGGAGGTGCCGCCGCCCAGGCAGGTGCTTCTCGACCGGGACGTGCCCGAGGCCGATCTGCTCTGCGAGGCGCTGTCCGAGCGCTCGGACCGCAAGGTCACGATCCGGGTTCCGAGGCGCGGCGACCATGTCCGGATGATCCGCCAGGCGTCGCGCAACGCCGAGGAGGAGCTCGACCGGTACCTCGCCGAGACCAGCACGCAGGCGAAGACGATGCGGGCTCTGACGGAGTTGCTGGAGCTGGCCGAGCCGCCGGATCGGATCGAAGTCTACGACAACAGCCACGTCATGGGGACCAACGCCGTCGGAGCGATGATCGTCGCGGGCCCGGAAGGCTTCCGCAAGAACGCCTACCGCAAGTTCAACATCAAGCGTCCCGAGACGGCGCCCGGGGACGATTTCGCGATGATGCGCGAGGTGCTCGGCCGGCGCTTCGCCCGTCTCGAGAAGGAGGATCCTGACCGGAGCCGCGGCGAATGGCCGGACCTGCTCCTGATCGACGGCGGCAAGGGCCAGCTTTCGGCGGTCCTGGAGACCCTGGAATGCGCGGGCATCCACGACGTGCCGGTCGTCGGAGTCTCGAAAGGCCCCGACCGCAACGCCGGGCGGGAGACCCTGCATCTGCCCAACGGCCGCGACTTCCAGCTTCCGCCCAACTCGTCGGTCCTCTTCTACATTCAGCGCCTGCGCGATGAGGTCCATCGATTCGCCATCGGCGCTCACCGCGCCAAGCGCGCGAAGAGCATGACGGCGAGCCCGCTCGACGAGGTTCCGGGCATCGGCCCGAGCCGGAAGCGGGCTTTGCTCATGCATTTCGGAACGGCCAAGGCGGTACGCGGAGCGGCGCTGGAGGATCTGGAGAAAGCGCCCGGCATCTCGAAGACCATGGCCCGCGGGATCTACGACTATTTCCATCCGAGCGGCTGATCGTCATCCCGGCGAAAGCCGGGACCTCAGGACAAGAAGGCTCGACGGGTCTTCCCGAGGTCCCGGCTTTCGCCGGGACGACGGAAGCTGTTACTCAGGCTTTCATGCACCTCCTCACTCCGGCCATCGTCTGTGCAGTCCGCCCGCACGGCGAGCATGGCGTGATCGTCCGGGCCCTGACTCCGGCAGACGGAATGCAGGCCGGCTTCGTCCGCGGCGGCCGGTCGCGGCGGCTTCGCCCCATCCTTCTCGCCGGCAATCTCGTCCAGGCCGAGTATCGGGCCCGGACCGAGGACCAGCTTCCCCAGCTGAGCGTCGAGCTCGCCTCGAGCCGGGCCCCGCTCCTCGCCGAGGCGCTTCCGGCGGCGGCGATCGAATGGACGACGGCGCTGGCAGCCACCGCCTTGCCCGAAGGCCAGCCCTATCCCCGTCTCTACGAGGCCCTGGACGGCCTGCTCGGCGCCATCGTCGCATCGCCGAGCGCCCGAAGCTGGGCGCCGTCGCTGGTCCGCTTCGAGCTCTTCCTGCTAGCCGAGCTCGGCTTCGGCCTGGACCTCAGCGAATGCGCCGCCACCGGGTCGACCGACGACCTGGCCTTCGTAAGCCCGAAGACCGGCCGCGCCGTCAGCTCTGCGGCGGCCGGCGAATATCGCGACCGGCTCTTTCCGCTCCCGCCCCTTCTGATCGGCTCCGGAGGGTCCGGATGGCCCGACATATTGGCCGGTCTCCGGATCACCGGCCACTTCCTCGCCCGCGACGTCCTGATCGAGCGCCAGTCCGAGATATTGGCGGGCCGCGAACGGCTGCTCGATCGGCTCAAGAGGGCAGGGGGGTGAGCTTCTTCAATCCTCCCCGAGATTTCTCGGGGAGGGGGACCAGCCGAAGGCTGGTGGAGGGGTTCTTCCAGTTTCAGAAGTGCCCCTACACCATGCTTCGCATGGTCCCCCTCCCCTGCAAATGCAGGGGAGGATTTTAGAAGCGCGAGCCCTGAGTTTTCCGCCGCTCCTCCAGCCACGCCCCGATCGCCTCGGCGATCCGCTCGGACGCATTGCCGTCGCCGAAGGGAAAAGCGGGCCGGGCCATCCGCGCATATCTGTCCGGATCCTCCACCAGACCGGCCACGGCAGCGAAGATTCGCCGCGGGTCGGTGCCGACCAGCTCCAGATTCCCGCTCGCCAGGGCCTCCGGCCGCTCGGTGACGTTGCGAAGGACCAGCACCGGCTTGCCGAGCGCCGGCGCCTCTTCCTGCAGGCCGCCGCTGTCGGTGAGGATCGCCCAGCTCGAATCCATCAGACCGACCATCGCCTCATAGCCTTGCGGCTCGAGCAGCTCCACATTCCGCACCCCGCGGAGACAACCCTCGAGCTCGCCGCGCGCCCTCGGATTGGAGTGGAGCGGAGCGGCCACCCGGACCGGCAGCTCGGCCGCCATCCGGACGATCGCCTCGCAGACGGCGAGCGCAGGCCGGCCCTGATTCTCCCGCCGGTGGCAAGTGGCGACGATCAGCCGCCGTTCGTCCTTCGGAGCGGGCTCGGCCGGACGGGCGAGCCGCGCCCGGGTCCAGAGCAAGGCATCGATGCCGCTGTTGCCCGTGACGAGGATTTTCCCCGCGACCCGGGCTTCCGCCCGCAAATTGGCGGCGGCGCCCTCGGTCGGGGCGAACAGCAGCTCGGCCAGGGCGTCGATGGCGACCCGATGGCCCTCTTCCGGCCAGGGCTGGTCGAGGTCGAACGAGCGCAGCCCGGCCTCGACATGGGCGAGGGGAATGCCGCAGTCGCGGGCGGCCAGCGCTCCCGCCGCGGCGCTGGTCGTGTCGCCGTGGACGAGGACCAGCGCGATGGTCCGGCGCTGGAAGTGCCCGCAGAGCAAGGCGCGCAGGGCCGCCCGGAGCCGTTCGACGTCCCGGTCGCGGGGGTGGAATCGGAGCCGGCGCAGGCTCCCCCCGGGCAGGTCGAAATGCTTGTCGAGGCCGCAGTGCTGGCCGGTCAGGAAGACCTCCTGCTCGATCCCGGGAAGCCGGCCGAGCGCCCGCACCACCGGCGCCATCTTGATCGCCTCCGGGCGGGTGCCGACGACCGAGACGAGGAGGGGAAGGGGCATGGACCCCACCCTAACGAGGCCGCGAACCTATCCAAAAAGCCCATGGGCGAGAGGCGAAAAGCGAATGCGCAAGTCCCCCGTCATTCCGGCGACGGCCGGAATCCAGGAACACGGAAAGCGAAGGTTCGTCTCGGTCCGTGTTCATGGATCCCGGATCAAGTCCGGGATGACGATGTTCGCCTGGTGGACGCGTCAACCTGACAGTGAAGCGCTGTCGATGACGAAGCGGTATTTGACGTCGCTCTTCTGCATGCGGTCGTAGGCCCGATCGATCTGCTGGACGGGGATCGTCTCGATCTCGGAGACGATGCCGTTCTCGGCGCAGAAATCGAGCATCTCCTGAGTCTCAGCGATCCCGCCGATCAGCGAGCCCGCGATCGACTTGCGCCCGAAGATCAGCGCCCCGACGCTGGGCGACGGATGCGGATGCTCGGGCACTCCGACCAGGCACAAGGTGCCGTCCCGCTTCAGCAGGGCGGTGAAGGCGTCGAGGTCGTGGCTCGCCGCGACCGTGTTCAGGATGAAGTCGAAGCTCGCGGCGTGGGCGGCCATCTCGTCGGCATTGCGCGAGACGACCACCTCGTCGGCGCCGAGGTCGAGCGCGTCCTGGCGCTTGCCCTCGGACGTCGTGAACGCGACCGTATGGGCGCCGAGCGCGCGGGCGAGCTTGATCCCCATATGGCCGAGCCCGCCGATTCCGACGATCCCGACCTTCTTGCCGGGGCCGGCCTTCCAGTGGCGAAGCGGCGACCAGGTGGTGATCCCGGCGCACAGCAGAGGGGCGACCGCCGCGAGCTGCTCCTCGGGATGGCGGATGTTGAGAACGAACTTCTCGTCGACGACGATGCGCTGCGAATAGCCGCCCAAGGTATGGCCCGGCGGGTCCTGGGTCGGGCCGTTATAGGTGCCGGTGAAGCCGTTCTCGCAAAATTGCTCGAGACCCTCGGCGCAGGAGGGGCAATGCCGGCAACTGTCGACGAGGCAGCCCACTCCGACCGTGTCGCCGACCTGGAAGCCGGAGACGCCGGAACCGACGGCGCTGACATGGCCGACGATCTCGTGCCCGGGCACGCAGGGATAGAGGGTGCCGCCCCATTCGGAGCGGACGGTGTGGAGGTCCGAATGGCACACGCCGCAATAAGCGATGTCGATCTGGACGTCGCTCGGGCCCGGCTCGCGCCGCTCGATGGCGATCGGCTCGAGCGGCTTGTCGGCCGCGTAGGCGCCGTAGGCGTTGGTGGTCATTCGAAATCCTTCGGGGAGATTGCGGGCTGGACCGGATATAGGGAGCGCGGACCGCCGGATTAGGGGGTTTGCGCGCAATGGAGCGTTGAGCGCTGTTCATCAAGGCTGCGCCGGGTCGCGCGGAAGCCGCCGAGAGGCTTTCAAGCGCGGTCGGGCGATCGGCGCCGGCGGCGACAGCCATCGGCGACGGCGCGGCGCGTAGCGGCTAGGCCGCTGCGCTCCGGAAGGACGACGGCCTGCGCACCAGCTTCTTGAGCTTCGCCACCCAGGAGGTGCGGCCGCCCGGCTGCAGGGTGAAAGCGGCCTCCTCGGCCTCCTCCTGCTCCCCGTAAATCTCCAGCGGTTCGGGCAGGCGCTGGCGAAGCACCAGCTTGCGGCGGCCCTTCAATATGTCCTCCGCCTCGGTGAGGGCCCGGACCAGGTCCTCCTCCCGATACGGCTTCTGCAGGCAGCCTATAGCGAGGTCGCGCACTGCGAAGCCGGGGGCCCTGGCAGTGGTGAACAGACACGCGATCCCTGCATCGTGGAGCCGCGCGGCCACCGCGTAGCCGCTGCTGCCGTTGGCGAGCTGGAGGTCGACCAGAGCGAGATCCGGCCGCTGCGCTTCCACCGAATCCGTGGCGCTGGCGAGGTCGTTGGCGAGCGCGGTGACCCGGAAGCGCGGGTTGAGCTCGACCAGGCTTTTCACCGTCTCGGCCAGCAAGGGATCGTCCTCGACGATCAATATGTTGAGCACCGCCACTCCCCCGACAGGAACCAGGCCTGAGGCTGACTTATCCACAGATATAAGGCCATGGCTTCGCAGGTAATTTGCGCCGAACGATTCCTTTCCCGCGCCGAAACGAGTCGGAGCGCAGCGTCGCCGGGGTGCCGCAACGATCGAGCCTCGTCATCCCGGGCTCGACCTGGGATGACGGACCCACGGGAGCCCGCCGTACATGTCTGGATAATGTCGCGACGGCTAAGCCGAGGGCAGCTTCGCGGCGAATTCAGATTCGCAATTGCAGAACAGTTGCCGGGGCGGCTGACGCCTCTATAGCCGCGGCGACGACACCAGATTTTTCGATCGTCTTGGGAGACTCGTTTTGAAGTCATTTCTTCTCGGCGGCGCCGCCGCAATGGCCCTCGCGGGTTGCGCAACCACCAGCAGCAGGACTTCCGATATGTCAGCAGCCGAGGACGTCGCCGTGGCCGAGGCTCCCGCCGCCGAGCCCGCAGTCACCGTTCCGGACAACCTCCTGCTGGCCGACTGGACCGGCGCCTATGACGGCGTCCCGCCCTGGGACCAAGTGAAGCCGGAGCTGTTCCCCGAAGCCATCCAGTTCGGCATCGACGAGCAGCGCCGCGAAGTGCTCGCCATCGCGAACAGCCCCGACGCCCCCACCTTCGCCAATACGGTCGAGGCGCTGGAGAAGTCCGGGCAGCGGCTCGACCGGGTCCTCTCCCTGTTCGGGGTGATGACCGACAACATGACCACTCCCGCCTATCAGGCGCTGGAGAAGGAATGGTCGCCCAAGCTGTCCGCCGCGTCGGACGAGATCATCCTCAATCCGAAGCTCTTCCAGCGGATCAAGACGATCTACGAGATGCGCGAGAACGCGAACCTCGACGCCAAGCAGCAGCGGCTCGTGACCCGGCTCTACGACAGCTTCGTCCGCCGCGGCGCCAACCTGTCGCCCGAGCAGAAGGGGCAGCTTACCGCCTACAATTCGCAGCTGGCCGGCAAGTTCGCCACCTTCGGTGAGAAGGTTCTGGCCGACGAGAGCACCTACATCACCGCGACCGACTCGGAGCTGAAGGGCGTTCCGGCCGACGTCAAGGCTGCGGCCGCTTCCGCTGCCCAGGAGCGAAAGCTTCCCGTGGGTAGCTACGCGATCGTCAACACCCGCTCGGCGGTGGATCCCATTCTCACTTATGCCGACAACCGGGCGCTCCGCGAAAAGGTGTGGCGCGCGTTCGTCAATCGCGGCGACAATGGCGGCGCAAACGACACCAACCAGACGATCGCCGAGATCGTCAAGCTCCGCGCCGACCGCGCCAGGCTGCTCGGCTTCTCCAGCCATGCCGAGTTCCGGATGCAGGACACGATGGCCAAGTCGCCTGCCAAGGCGCTGGACCTGATGAACAGGGTTTGGCCCGCCGCGGTGGCCCGGGTGAAGGAGGAAGTGGCCGACATGCAGGCGCTGGCCCGCAAGACCGACCGCAACCTCACCATCGAGCCCTGGGACTATCGCTATTATCAGGAGAAGGTGCGCAAGCAGCGCTACAACCTCACCCAGGAAGAGGTGAAACCCTATTTCGAGCTGAACAACATCATCGAGGCATCATATTGGGCCGCCGGCGAGCTGTACGGGCTGGACTTCAAGGAGATCACCGGAACCGTCCCGGCGTGGCACCCCGATATCCGGGTCTACAGCGTCACCGAGCGTGGGACCGGCAAGCAGATCGGAGTCTTCTACCGCGACGATTACGCCCGCACCGGCAAGCGCTCGGGCGCCTGGGCGACGACCTACCGGAGCCGCGCGGGCCTGCTCGGCGACGACGTCGTGCTCGGCTCCAACAACAACAATTTCGTCAAGCCCGCGCCCGGCCAGCCGGTGCTGATCAGCCTCGACGATGCCGAGACTTTGTTCCACGAGTTCGGGCACGCCATCCATTACTTCCTCTCGAACGTATATTATCCAAGCTTCGGAGGCACCCCTCGCGACTTCGTCGAATATCCCAGCCAGGTGAACGAGAATTGGCTTCTCACCCAGCCGGTGCTCAGCCGCTTCGCCAAGCACTACCAGACGAAGCAGCCGATGCCGGCCTCGCTGATCGCAAAGATCGAGAAGGCCTCGACCTTCAACCAGGGCTTCGCGACGGCGGAATATCTCTCCTCGGCGATCGTCGACATGATGCTTCACATGGACCCTAAAGGGGTCGTCGATCCCAATGCGTTCGAGGCCCAGGCGCTGGCCAAGATCGGGATGCCCAAGGAGCTGGTGATGCGGCACCGCCTGCCGCAGTTCAATCACCTCTTCTCGTCCGACGCTTATTCCGCCGGCTATTATTCCTACCTGTGGTCGGAGACGATGGACGCCGACACCTGGGCGGCGTTCGAGGAAGCCGGCAATCCGTTCGACAAGGCGACCGCGGACCGCTTCCGCCAGACGCTGCTGTCGACCGGAAACGAGACCGACCGGGCCGAAGCCTACCGGGCCTTCCGCGGGCGGGACCCGGACGTCAAGGCGCTGATGCGGAAGAGGGGTTTCCCGACGGGCTGAGAACTGCCTCCCCATGCGTAGCATGGGGAGGGGGACCACCGAAGGTGGTGGAGGGGTGACTTAGCGCCGCCCTTTGCCAGATCACCCCTCCACCAGGCTTCGCCTGGTCCCCCTCCCCATCTGGCGATGGGGAGGCAAAAATCTAAGCTCCCGCCCGGACCGCCTGCGCCCAGGCTCCCTCGGCGAGCGGCTCCAGGCTCGCCGCCATCTGAGACGCATGGCCGGAGGAGGCGGTGCCGCGCACCAAGCGGCCCTTGATCCCGTGGACGATGGCGGCGAGGCGGAACATGTTGAAGGCCATGTAGAAGTCGATGTCCGGAATGGCGTCGTGTCCGGTGCGGCGGCAATAGGCGGCGACATAGTCGGATTCCGAAGGGATGTTCAGCGCCGGCAGGTCGAGCCCGGCGAGACCCGTCGAGACTCCCGCCGGCATCCGGTAGACCATCAGATGATAGGTGAAGTCGGCGAGGGGATGGCCCAGCGTCGAAAGCTCCCAGTCCAACACGGCCAGCACCCTCGGCTCGGTGGGATGGAAGATCATGTTGTCGCAGCGGAAGTCGCCGTGGATGATCCGGGCGTCCTGATCGTCGCGGGGGATGTTGCGGGGCAGCCACTCGACCAGCCGGTCCATCGCATCGACCCGGCCCGCCTCGACGTCTCCGAGATATTGCTTCGACCAGCGTCCGATCTGCCGCTCGAAATAATTTCCGGGCTTGCCGTAGTCGCCAAGATCCGCCGCGACCGGATCGATCAGATGGAGCTGCGCGATGACCGCGTTCATCGCGTCGAAATAGGCCGGTCGCTCGTCGCGCGGCACTTCCGGGAAGTCGGCTTCCCAGAAAATCCGGCCCTCGACCATCTCCATCACGTAGAAGGGCGTTCCGATGACCGTTTCGTCGGTGCACAGGCCGTAGGTGCGGGCGACCGGGAAACCCTGCCGCCCCAGCGCGGAGATGACCCGATACTCCCGGTCAACGGCATGGGCGCCGAAGAGGAGCTTGCCGGGCGGCTTTCGACGCAGGACGTAGGCGCGGCCGGGGGTGATCAGCTTGTAGGTCGGGTTGGACTGGCCGCCCTTGAACTGCTCGATCCGGAGCGGGCCGGAATAGCCGTCCACCTCGCGCTCCAGCCAGGCTTCCAGCCTCGCCGAGTCGAAGCGGTGGGCGTCGCGCACCGCTATCGTGCCGCTATTCTGGGCGCTTCTCTCCATCGCCTCCAAGCTCCTGTTGCCACGCCGTCATGGCCGCGAACCTGCCGCGCGCGCAACTGCCTCGTCATCCCAGCGAAGGCTGGGATCCCGAGGGGTGAGGGGCGTCGAGTTCTTCCCGCCGGGGGCCCCAGCCTAGGCTGGGGCGACGGATTCGCGCTTCAGCTCAAGCCGGTGGGCGTGAAGCAGCGGCTCGGTATAGCCCGACGGCTGTTCCGCCCCCTGCAGGATCAAGGCCCGCGCCGCCCGGAAGGCTGTTCCGTCGAAACCCGGCGCCATCGGGCGGTAGAAGGGATCGCCCGAATTCTGGCGGTCGACCACCGCCGCCATCCGCCGAAGGCTCTCCTCGACGCGGTCGGCGCTCACCACCCCGTGAAGCAGCCAGTTGGCGACGTGCTGGCTGGAGATCCGGCAGGTGGCGCGGTCCTCCATCAGTGCGACATCGTGGATGTCGGGCACCTTGGAGCAGCCCACGCCCTGGTCGATCCAGCGAACGACATAGCCGAGTATGCCCTGGATATTGTTGTCCAGCTCCTCGCTTATCGCATCCTCGGGCCAGTCCCTGCCGGCCGCCACCGGGACCGCCAGCAGTCCGTGGAGCGCAGCGGACGTCCGGCCGGCCAGCTCGCGCTGGCGCCCGGCCACGTCAACGCGGTGATAGTGGACGGCGTGCAGGGTCGCAGCGGTGGGGGACGGGACCCAGGCCGTGCCGGCCCCGGCCATGGGGTGGGCGATCTTCTGGGCGAGCATGTCGGCCATCAGGTCGGGCATCGCCCACATCCCCTTGCCGATCTGGGCGCGACCGGCGAACCCGCAGGCGAGTCCGACGTCGACATTGTTGTCCTCGTAAGTCCTGAGCCATTCGGAGCCCTTCATCTCCGCCTTGCGGATGACGGGGCCCAGCTTCATCGCCGTATGGATCTCGTCGCCGGTGCGGTCGAGGAAGCCGGTGTTGATGAACACCACCCGGTCCTTCACCTCGCGGATGACGGCGGCGAGGTTGAGGCTGGTTCGGCGCTCCTCGTCCATCACGCCGATCTTGAGCGTGTGCCGGGGGAGCCCGAGCAGATCCTCGGTACGATCGAACAGCCGGCCGGCGAAGGCGGCTTCCTCGGGCCCATGCATCTTCGGCTTGACGATATAGACCGAGCCGGCTGGGCTGTTCGAGCGGGCGCCGTTGATGTCGTGGAGCGCGGCCAGCGAAGTGACGACCGCGTCGGCGAGCCCCTCCTGCACGTCCTCGCCGTCGATCCGCATCATCGGGTTTGTCATCAGGTGGCCGACGTTGCGGACGAACATCAGGGCCCGGCCCTTGAGCGCGAGGCTGCTACCGTCCGGCGCGACAAAGAGCCGGTCCGGCGAGAGCCGCCGCTCGAGGTTGCGGCCGCCCTTGTCGACTCCGGCGCTCAGCGTCCCCTTCATCAGCCCGAGCCAGTTGCGGTAGACGGCGATCTTCTCCTCGGCGTCGACGGCGGCGACCGAATCCTCGCAATCCATGATCGCAGTGATGGCGCTCTCCAGCACGATGTCGGCGATCCCGGCCGGGTCGTCTCGTCCGATGGGATGATCGCGGTCCACGACCAGCTCGATGTGCAGGCCGTGGCGGCGGAAGAGGAGCGACTTCGGCGTTCGCCCGACGAGCTGCCCACGGTCGCGAATGTGGAGCTCGACCTCTTCGAGCGGCCGTTCGACATCGGCCCAGCCGAGGGCGAGCGGGACGGCTTCGTCCAGGAAGGTGCGGCCCCAGGCGACGACCCGGGCCCCGCGTGCCGGATCGTAGCCGCCCGTCGCCGGGCGGTCCCCGAGGACGTCGGTTCCGTAGAGGGCATCGTAGAGGCTGCCCCACCGGGCGTTGGCGGCGTTGAGCGCATAGCGCGCGTTGCTCACCGGAACGACGAGCTGAGGCCCGGCGATCCGGGCGATCTCGGGATCGACATTCCCGGTGCCGATGGCGAAGGGCGCGGGCGGGTCGACCAGATAGCCGATGTCGCGAAGGAACTCCTCTTCCTCGGTCGGGTGGGCGGGACGGCCGCGCAACGAGGCGTTGCGTTCATCGATCCGCGCCTGGAGGTCCTCGCGGCGGCGAAGCAGCCGCTTGTTCTCGGGAGTCAGCTCGCGCAGAAGCGAGGAGAAGCCGAACCAGAAGGCGGCGGGCTCGATCCCGGTGCCCGGAAGCGCCTCCCCCTCGATGAAGGCCCTCAGCCCGCGGTCCACCTCGATCCCTGAGATCAGCTCATATCCGGCCAAGGCCCGCTCCCTTTCGTCGTGGCGGGCTCCGCCTAGCGTCTGAACGAGGGTTTATCCATGCGCTTGCGGGTCCCGCTCCGTTCGAGACTGACTTCGCGCACGACATCACGGAGCTGGCCGCGCTCGGCCGGTGAGGGGGGAACGGCGAATTGTTCCGAACACCGTGACTCGAACCTGTTTTTTCTCGGCGGGTGTGGCGGCAGGGACCCGCAACCGGCCGAAAAGGGGGCAGGAAGCGGGAATTCTGTCAAAATAGTTGATTCCGGAGCAGTCGCGCTACGAATCAGGCTTGCAAGCCAATGGTGCATCTCCGAAAACGGCGCCAGCAAGCGAGTGCGTGGCGGCCGGAGAGGGAGCGCAGGCATAACCTGTTTCAGGGCCGTCCTATCGCGGACCGACATAAGTTTAAAAAACCACAGGGAGCAAGTTTCATGACCAGATCGACCAGGATCCAGCTTTTGGCGGCGACCGCCATGTCGGCCGCCGTTTTCTATGCTGCTCCGGCTTCCGCCGATCCGACGGCGCCTTGCAATGACGGCCTGGGCGCGTTCAGCACGGAGTGCGGCAGCAATTCGCAAACCGGCACGAACGCCGCCGCGACCGCAGTCGGCCAGCTCGCCCGCGCGACCGCCCCCGAGGCCACTGCGGTCGGCGCCGACTCGCTCGCCTCGGGCCTGCGCTCGACGGCCGTCGGCACCGTCTCGACCGCCCTTGGAATCGATTCCACCGCCGTGGGCGACCGCTCCAGTGCCGGCGCCAATGCCGCGACCGCCCTGGGCGCGGGCACCGAGGCCCTGGGCATCTATTCGACGTCCGTCGGAACCGGCAACACTCTGCTCGGGACCAGCTCGCGCCCGAATATCGCGGGTGCGGGCTTCAGCACCGCGGTCGGCAACGGCAACCAGATCGCCGCCGGCGCCACCGGCGCCACGGCGCTGGGCGACCTGAACACGATCACCGCGGCCGGTTCCTTCAGCACCGCCGTGGGCGCGTTCAACAATGTCGCCGCGTCCAGCGGCGTCGCAATCGGCAACGGCAACAGGGTCCTGGCCGGGGCGGTCAACGGGGTCGCGATCGGCAACGGCTCCCGCGCCGACGCCGACGATACGGTCGCGGTAGGCACCCAGGCGTTCGCCACTGCCGATGACGCAGTTGCCATCGGTACCGCCGCCGACGCCACCCAGGCGTTCAACGTCGCCCTCGGTGGCCTCGCCAGCGCCACCGGCATCGAATCCGTCGCCGTCGGCGGCGATTCGGAGGCTTCGGGCGCCCAATCGACCGCGGTCGGCACCGTTGCCACCGCCTCCGGTGCGCTCTCCAGCGCCTTCGGCAACCGCTCCAGCGCCGCCGGCCCCGCCAGCACCGCGCTCGGCGCGCTCTCCCGGGCGCTCGGCACCGAAGCCGTCGCCGTCGGCGCGGACGCGCTCGCCCAGGGCAACAACACGACGGCGGTGGGCACCGTCGCTACGGCGCTGTTGAATGGCTCGACCGCGATCGGCAACCGCTCGTCGGCCGCCGCAGCCAACTCGACGGCTGTCGGCTATCTCGCCGAAGCGACCGGCGCCGAATCCGTGGCGGTGGGCGCCGATTCGGAAGCCTCGAACGCACAGACGACCGCCGTCGGCGTGGTCGCCACCGCCAGCGGCGCCCTCTCCAGCGCGTTCGGAAACCGCTCCAGCGCCTCCGGCGCGGCCAGCACCGCCCTCGGCACGATCTCCCGTGCGCTCGGCGCCGAAGCCGTCGCCGTCGGTGCGGATTCGCTCGCCCAGGGCAACAACACGACCGCGCTCGGCACGGTCGCGACCGCGCTCGGCAACGGCTCGACCGCCGTCGGCAACCGCGCTTCGGCCGGGGCCGTGAACTCGACCGCGATCGGCTATCAGTCGGAGGCGACCGGCTTCGGCTCGTTCGCGGGCGG
>DASVVM010000129.1:0-12214 GCA_036386555.1 Allosphingosinicella sp. | reverse complement strand
GACGTCCGGGTGCCCATCACCAACTGCCTCGGCGAGGAGGGCGCCGGCTTCGCCTACCTGATGAACCAGCTCCCCCAGGAGCGCCTCTCCATCGCCTGCGCCGCCCAGGCCGCCGCCCAGCGCGCCTTCGACGAGGCGGTCGCCTTCACCAAGGACCGCAAGGCCTTCGGCAAGACCGTGTTCGATTTCCAGAACACAAAATTCACCCTCGCCGACATCGCCTCCAAGCTCCAGGTCGGCTGGGCCCATCTCGACTGGGCGATCCGCCGTCATATCGCCGGCGACCTCACCGCCGCCGAGGCCTCGGCCGCAAAGCTCTGGCACACCGAGCTCCAATGGGAAGCCTGCGACTCCTCGCTCCAGCTCCACGGCGGCGCCGGCTACATGAACGAATATCTGATCGCGCGGCTGTGGAGGGACGCCCGGGTGACCCGGATCTTCGGGGGGACGAACGAGATCATGAAGGAGGTGGTCAGCCGGTCGATCTGAAGCCGAGCCTGGCCGGAACGACTTCGATGCCTGCCGCGGGAAGGCCGGCGCGCGAGGCCTCCGCCAGGTGCGGCCGGGCGACACAAAAAAATCGACTGGTTCATTCCCACGCCGGCTTTTATGTGTATGCTGTGACTAACACACCTCGGTCGGGGGTGCCGAGGGGAGGAACAGTGCAAAAGTTGTTTGGATGGGTCCGTCGTCATCCCCTGTGGTCAGGCATCATCGGCCTTGCCTCGGTGTTCCTGCTCTACAAGTTGTTGGCACCATCAGCGCCGGACTATGAATATGTGACTGCCGCAGCCGACCGCGGCGAAGTGGTCCGGATCGTCTCGGCAAGCGGAAAGCTCAGGGCGCTCAATACCTTCAAGGTCGGATCGGAAGTCTCGGGTCAGGTCACCGCCGTCTATGTCGATTTCAACACGCCGGTGCGCGCCGGGCAGGTGCTCGCGGTGATCGACGGCACGCGGCCCCGCGCGCGGGTCGCCCAAACCGGCGCCCAGGTCGGCGTCGCGCAGGCCGGACTGGCGCAGGCGGAGGCCGCAATCGCCCGCGCCCGTACGGATGTCGAAATCCAGGAGCGCGAATATGCGCGCCGCAAGCAGCTCGTCGATCGCGGCTTCATCTCCAAGGCATCGATCGACCAGGCGCAGAACAATCTGTCGACCGCACGGGCGGCGCTGAAGACCGCACTCGCGCAGGCGCAGGGCGGCCGAGCCCAGATCGCCCAGAGCAACGCCGAATTGTCGACGGCGCAGCTCGAGCTGAGGCGCACCCGCATATTGGCGCCGGCCAGCGGCGTGGTCGTCAACAAGCTCGTCGAGCCGGGCGCGACGGTCGCCGCCAGCTTCCAGACGCCCAATCTGTTCGAGATCGCCGCCGATACCAGCCGCATGCAGGTCGAAGCCTCGGTCGACGAGGCCGACATCGGGCAGGTCCAGGTCGGCCAGCAGGTCCGATTCACCGTGGACAGCTATCCCGACGAAACCTTCGCCGCCGTCGTCGGGCAGATCCGCAAGTCGGCGACCGAAACGCAGAACGTCGTCAGCTACCTCGTCATCCTGGATGTCGACAACAGCGCCGGCAAACTGCTCACCGGCATGACCGCGAACGTCGATATCGTCACCGGGCGCAAGGCCAATGCGCTGCGGGTGCCGGTCGCGGCGACGCGGTTCCGGCCGCGCGCCGCGGACCGTCCGGTGGAAGACAAGAAGACGGCAAAGGCCGCCGCGCCTGCCAAGGCACCGGTCAACAAGCCCGTCTTCGTCTGGGTGGTGGGCGCAGACCCCTACAAGCCGGTCAGGCGCGCGGTGCGGCTCGGGCTGCAGGGCGAGGAATATGTCGAGATCGTCGGCGGCTTAAAGCCAGGCGAGAAGGTCCTGATGCGCTCCAAATCCTTGGTGGAGGAGGAAGAAGGCGGAAGCGACGAAGAGGATGAAGGCGGCGGCGGCCAATGACGGTTCCGCTCGTCGAGACGGTGTCGCTGGTCAAGGAATATGCGTCCGGCGGCGGCACGGTCCATGCCATCGCCGGCGTGTCGCTCGCCATCGCCCGGGGCGAGTTCGTTGCCATCATGGGCGCCAGCGGCTCCGGCAAGTCCACCTTCATGAACATGATCGGCTGCCTGGATGTTCCCAGCTCCGGCGACGTGAGGATCGACGGCACCGCCACCAGCGCGATGGATTCGGACGCGCTGGCCGAGCTTCGGAACGGCAAGATCGGCTTCGTCTTCCAGCAGTTCAATCTGCTACCGCGCACCACCGCGCTCGATAATGTCGCAGTGCCGCTCATCTATGCGGGCGTCGGCCGCGCCGAGCGGCAGGAACGGGCGCGGGCGAAGCTGGGGGCGATGGGGCTCGGCGACCGGCTCGACCATTCGCCGGCGAAGCTGTCCGGCGGCCAGCAGCAGCGGGTGGCAATAGCGCGGGCGCTGGTCACCGAGCCGCTGATCCTGCTCGCCGACGAGCCGACCGGCGCGCTCGACAGCCAGACCTCCGAAGACATCATGCAGCTGTTCCAGTCGCTGAACGACGCGGGCAACACCATCGTGCTGGTGACTCATGAACGGGAAGTCGCCGATCATGCCTCCCGCCGGATCATGTTCCGAGACGGCAAGGTGATCGAGGATACGCCGGTGACAAGCCGCAGGCTGGTCAAGCCGTGAAGCCTGCTTTTCGAAAAGCGGCGAGCCGCGCGGCCTTCAACCTGGGCATTGCGCTCACGGCGCTGCGCGTGAACCTGATGCGCTCGATCCTGACCACCTTGGGCGTCAGCATCGGCGTGTTCGCCGTCGTGCTGGCGGTCGCCGTCGGGTCTGGCGCGCAGGTGTCGGTGATGGGGGCGATCAATTCGCTCGGCTCCAACATGGCGATCGTGTTTCCCGTGCCGGACGACGAGGGCGGCGGGTCCGTGGCGGAACGCGGTCGGCTGACGATGCGGGACGCGGTCGCGATCGAGCGCCACATCGAGGGCGTGACCGCGATCGCGCCGCAATTGCGCGCCAACGTTCAGATCGTCAGCGGCGGGCGCAACGCCGCAACGGAAGCGATCGGCGTGACGCCCGGCTACGCCCAAGTCACCAATGCCGTCGCGGAGACGGGTCGCTTCATTTCGGAAGCCGACGTCCGCGCCGCAGCCCGAACCATCGTCCTCGGCCGGACCGTCGTGACGAAATTGTTCGGGGACTACGATCCGATCGGCGAGACCGTGCGAGTCAACAAGGTGCCGTTCACGGTGGTCGGCATTCTCGAAGCCAAGGGATCGAACCTGGGCGAGGACAATGACGATCTCGCTTTGGTGCCGATCAGCGCGGCGAGACAACGTTTCACGACCGACCTTCCGCTCGGCCCCGACGATCTTCGAATCCTGTTCGTCGGCATCGAGGACGGAGTTTCACTCGGCAAGGTCAAGCGCGAGATCAGCCGTCTGCTGCGCGACCGTTACCGGGTGCGCGATGGAGAGGGTAGCCCGTTCATCATCCGCACGACCGAGGAGTTCATGGAGGAAACCGCCATGGTGACCGGCATATTCCAGGCGGTCCTCGTCGCCATCGCGTCGATTTCGCTTCTCGTCGGCGGCATCGGCATCATGAACATCATGCTTGTAAGCGTTACCGAGCGCACCCGCGAGATCGGCCTTCGAATGGCTTTGGGCGCCAAACGCAGCGACATCCGCAACCAGTTCCTCGTCGAGGCGGCGGTCCTTTGCATGATCGGCGGAGCGATCGGTCTCCTGCTCGCGATAGCGGCGGCCGCCGTCTTCCAGGCTCAGGCGGACTTTCCGGTGCCGATCGGAGTCGGCACCGCAATCGGCGCAATCCTTTTTTCCGCGGTGGTCGGGCTGCTCTTCGGCGGCTGGCCCGCCATCCGCGCCTCGAGGCTTTCGCCGATCGAGGCGCTCAGGACCGAATGAACGGTTTGGTCGCAAGCGTGCCAAGGGCAAGCTGCCGGCCTCCTCACCCCGCATTGTCGAACAGCCGTACCTCCACCGCGCCCGCGTCGAAGCCGTCCAGAAGCCGCGCATTCACGCCCATCCTCCCGAAATCCTCGCCGAGGGTCCGCCAGTGGGTGCCGCAGCCGCAGGTCGGGCAGTGGTGGATTCCGATCATTCGGTCGCCCCAGATGTAGGGCACGGTCTCGCCCTCCACCTTGACCGCACCGTCGGGATAATAAGCGACCAGCCAGGCGAGCTTCGTGCAAAGCGAGCAATTGCACGAGGCGACCCATTCGGGCGGTGCCGGCGCCTCGATCCTGACCGCTCCGCAGTGGCAGCTTCCGGCGACGCTCATCCTCTCCTCCCGACGTCGTTCCCTCACGAGCGGGGATCCGTACAGGCGCGGAGTGACGACTGGAAGCCTGCGTTGGCCGGATCGAGCAGGCGTCCCCGTCGCCCGATGAAGGGATGGCGAGCGGCCGTTCCGACGGTGGGCGTTCCGGCGCCGGCGCCTCCGGCTCAATTGAAGTCGATGAATCCCCGAAGCGTCCGATCGCTCAGCTTGCGGCGGTTCAGCTCGAACACGCCGAGGCCGTTGCGGCCGCCGATCGAGTTGCTGTTGCCTTCGATCGTCCTGAACGGACCGCTGAAGGACTGGCGGACGAAGCCGGTATGGCCGAGGCCCCTGCCGTGATCGAGGATGAACACCTGCCCCGGCCTTACCAGCGACGGGTTGGCGATCGCCGCCGCTCGAGTAATCAGCTTCGTGGGCTGTGCCGCCTTGACCTTGTTCCAGGCATTGAGGACTCCGGCCGTTTTCGGAAACGGGTTGGAGACGCCGGAGGCGGCCGCCGCCTCCCTGAAGCACCAGAAGATGAACGCCATGCACCAGAAATTCCCCGGCGGGGTGTTGGTGGACGCCAGATATTGCTTGACGATGGGACCGCTGTTGGAGCCGAGCGGCACCTCCATCACGCCGAGCTGGGTGACGGCCATGCCGAGCGCCGAGACGGCCAGGCTGCCGGTCATTGCGGATGTCGCCGGAGCTCCGAACAAAGCGCCCCAGGTCATCGATCCCACCTCGCCGTCGACTTCGAGCGGCCGGCCGGCCTCGTCGACATTCTGGCTTTGGAAAAGCTTCACGAGCGACTTGAACCCGTTGTCGAAGACGCCGGGCGGCGAGCTCGAGGGATAGCCTCGCTCGGCCAGCGCCGTCGCGATCGCCGTCACGATCGGGGCATTGGCCTCGCCGACCTTGATGAGCCTTCCCGGATAAATCATGGCCTTGCCCTCCTTGCGTCCCCGCCGGATGGAAATCCGGGGATCTCGTTGCACAGGGGATGCTACTCCGCCTTCGTCCGCACCCGGCGTGACGGCCGTCACGTTCGCCGTCGATCGACGCGGTCGATCGCGCGGGGGGTCTCCGCCGGCCGCGGGTTCGGGCGCCGCCGCGTTGCGAGTCCGGGGGGACCGGGACAATATGGGCGGTCGAACAGCGGGGAACGGCCATGAAGATCGTCGGAAGCTACGTCAGCCCCTACGTCCGCAAGGTGCTCGCCTGCCTGGCGCTGAAGGGGCTCGATTACGAGATCGATCCGATCACGCCATTTTACGGCGATGACGAATTCGAGCGGCTCAGCCCGCTCCGGCGGATCCCGGTGCTGGTCGAGGGCGATCTGACTTTGTGCGATTCCTCGGTGATCTGCGCCTGGCTTGACGAGGCCTACCCGCGGCGCCCGCTTCTGCCGGAAGGCCCCAACGACCGCGCCCGCGCCCGCTGGCTTGAGGAATATGCCGACACTCGCCTCGGCGACGTCTTCATCTGGGGGCTGTTCTACCCGAAATTCGTCCACCCCGTCGTCTGGGGCGAGCCGGGCGACCCGGCGAGGATCGCGAAGACCCTGGCGGAGGAACTGCCGCGCGAGCTCGACTATCTCGAGGGCGAGCTTCCCGAAGACGGGTGGCTGTTCGGAGACGCCATCGGCCTCGCCGACATCGCCATCGCCACCTTCTTCCGCAACGCCGCCCATATCGGCGTCGAGCCGGACCCGGCGCGGTGGCCGGTCGTCGCGGGCTTCGTGGATCGGGCCCTCGCCCACCCCTGCTTCGCTTCGCTGCTGCCCTTCGAGGAGGTCCAGCTGGGCACGACCCCCGCGGGGCGCCGCCAGGCCCTGCTCGCCGCCGGCGCTCCGCTGGCGGCCGAGACGATGGGAATCCGGGAGCCGCGCAAGGGCGTGATGAGGCTCTAGCGCGTCGGGGCGCCAGGACGGCGCGACCAGCGCCTTGGTGGGGCGGGCGCCGCCGAGCCGACGCACTGCCAGCGACAGCTAGTGGATCGACCGTGATCTCTAGCCCGTCTCGAACGGGTCGAAGTCGATCCGCTGGATCTGCGTCGGGCCCGCCGGGAGGTAGAACCGCGCCCTCCGCCGGTACGAGCGATCGAGGAAGGTGACGAACCCGGGCAGAAGCGCCCGCGCAACGCGCTTGCCGTAGAGCGAGCTGCCGACGACGACCTCGTCGGGTCCCAAAGCGAGTCCGCGAGTCCAGCATTGATCGATCGGATAGGCGGAGCCCGGCTCGACCGCGATCTGCCCGCGCGGGGAGAGGCAGGTCAGGAGCCGGCCGTCGTCGAGCGGCACGATGTCGTGGCAGCCGTGGCAGGGCAGGATCGTCCGCCGGAGCTCGCGAAAGCCGCGGTCCATTTCGATGATCTCGCTCGGCAGGCCCCGGGGCTGGTTGTGGAGCATTACCCAGATCCTGTCCGGGCTCCCCGCGATCGAGTTCAGGTGGCCGTACCCAACGCCCCCCCGAGGCGCTGGCGGAAGGATCCGGTGTTCGGCGGCCGGCCGCCATCCGGCGTCATATTCCAGGATCCGCTGGTGCAGCGTGTCGACAATGAAGAAGCTGTTGTCGAAAAAGCCGAGCTGGTGGCAGTTATAGTCGAGCCCCTCGACCAGGACCTCGCATTCGTGCAGGCCCCCCGGGCGCCACCGAAACCGGACGATGCAGCCCGAATTGGCGGCCTCCCCTTCGTCGCGCGGACCATGGCGGAAGGCGAAGACCTGTTCGCCGGCGCAGGCGATCCCGAAGTACCGGCCCCGGGGTCCCTCGCGCCAGCCGTCACGGTTGACGAAATAGAGCCCCTGACGCGAGGCGACGAGATAGGCGGGCGCGCTCATGCCGGCTAATGTTTCGGCGGGACCGCTTCAGCCGTGCCCGGGTCGGTTCCGCCGTCCCAAGCCTCGGCCTCTCCGTTTTCCAGCTTTGCGGAACCGGGCTCGATCCGGACCGACCAGGTGAGCCCCGACAATTGCTCGGCCTCGCCTTTGCGCACTACCAACGACATGCCTTATGGACCCTCTCGCTCCTCAACCGCGCCAGCATCCCAATCCGCAACCAGGCCGTGCGCGCCGCCGGCGCTCCCGCCGAGACAATGGCGACGCGGGAGCCGCGCGCAAGCGTGATGCGGCCGTAGCACGTAACGGGAGGCCCTGGTCATGGATGAACCGTGCTCCGCCTTTTCCCTGGGTTGGCCAACAGGCCGATCCGCCGGCAGGGACGATGCCGGCCGCGCATTACCGGCCTAGTCACCCCGCCCGCGCTCGCGTAGCGTGCCGGCCAAGAACGAGACGCGAGAGGAACGTTATGAGTGCGGACGGGAAGAGCGGCCATATCAGGCTGACGTCGCATCCCGGATCGCGCGGGCCGGTGCGGTTTCCCCTGAACTGGGGTGCGCCGACGCCGTCCGAACGCGGACCGGTGATCGCCACCGTCAACGCGCGCTCGGACCGCAACGCCATCGGGGCGCATGGCGGATCCTATTCGATCTACCGGGCGCTGGCCATCTCGTCGGGGGCGATGGATCCCAATGCCAGACCCGATCTGCACGACACCTCGCCGGTCTGCGAGATCGGGCCGCACGCGCAATGGGGCGATCCCGGCAAGATCGTCTCGCTCGATCCCTGGGGCCACCGGGTCGCGCAGGATTTCGGCGGGCTGATCGAGGACGGGATCGACATAAGGCCGTCGATCGCCATCACCAAGGCTCGGCTGACCCTGCACGAGATCCAGGGCGCGATCGCCGCGGGGCGGCTCGAGGTGGACGGCGATATCGTCCACGAGGCGGGCGACGTCTCGGTCACCAAGATCGCGGTCGATCCGGTCTGGTGGCTGCCGGGCGTCGCCGAGCGCTTCGAGGTCAGCGAGGGCAGCCTCAGGCGCTGCCTGTTCGAGCAGACCGGCGGCATGTATCCCGAGCTCGTCACCCGCCCCGATCTGTCCGTCTTCCTTCCGCCGATCGGGGGCATGACGCTCTACATCTTCGGCGATCCCGCCTTCCTCGGCGACACCAGCCGGACCCTGACCTGCCGCGTTCATGACGAATGCAACGGCTCCGACGTGTTCGGCTCGGACATCTGCACCTGCCGGCCCTACCTCACCCACGGGATCGAGGAGGCGACGAGGGCCGCCCAGGCGGGCGGAACCGGCCTCATCGTCTACAACCGCAAGGAGGGGCGCGCCCTCGGGGAAGTGACCAAGTTCCTGGTCTACAACGCCCGCAAGCGCCAGCCGGGGGGCGACCAGGCGGCGACCTATTTCGAGCGGACCGAATGCGTCGCCGGAGTCCAGGACGCGCGCTTCCAGCAGCTTATGCCGGACGTGATCCACTGGCTCGGGATCACCCGCATCGACCGCTTCGTGTCGATGTCGAACATGAAATACGACGCCCTCGCCGCCGGCGGGGTCGAGATAGGCGAGCGGGTGCCGATCCCCGACGGGCTGGTGCCGCCCGACGCCAGCGTCGAGATGGAGGCGAAGAAGGCGGCGGGCTATTACACGCCCGAGGGCGCGCCGAGCGAGGAGCATCTGCGCTCCGTGGTCGGGCGGGACCTGGGGAAGTTCTGAAGCGGATGACGAGAGTTGAGGCCACCTCGTCCTCCCCGCGGCGAAGCCGTGGGGAGGGGGACCATGCGAAGCATGGTGGAGGGGCGAGGGGCGCCCTGAGCCCCTCCACCGCGTTTCACGCGGTCCCCCTCGCCATCCGCTGCGCGGACGGGGAGGACTAGTGGCCGCCGACCCCGCCATCACCACCCTGCTCAGCGCCGGCGCCGTTCGGGAGCGGGCGCACGAGATGCTGGAAATCGCGCTCGACGGCGGGGTCGAAGGCTGGACGGTCGATCTCGACCGGCTGGCCGCCGCCGCCGATCTGACCGCCGAGGTGACCCGCGAGGCCTATCCCGACCTCGCCATCCCCTTCCACGCGCGCTGGCGGCATTTCGTCGCCGGTGAGCCGCGGCTGCCGCAGGCGGATCCGGCCGAGCGCGCGCGCGCCGCGTTCGACCTCGTTATCCTCTCGGTCCTTCTCGACGCCGGGACCGGTCCCGGATGGCGCTTCGCCGATCCGGTGAGCGGCGAGACTTTCACCCGTTCGGAGGGCCTTGCGGTCGCAAGCCAGAGACTGGTCGAGACCGGAGCCCTGGGGACGGACGGGACCGCTCTGGCGGCGCTCGACGGCGGCGTCCTGGAGCAGGGATTCCAGGTGAGCGACTCCAATCCGCTGGCCGGCCTCGAGGGCCGGAGTGCGCTGCTCCGGCGCCTCGGCGCGCAGGTGCTGGCCCGGCCTGACCTGTTCGGAAGCGCGGACTCGCCGCGCCCCGGCGGACTCTACGACGTGCTGGCCGCCCGAGCGGCGGGCGGGCGACTGCCCGCGCCCGCCATCCTGGAGCTTCTGCTCGAAGCGCTGGGGCCGATCTGGGCGAACCGGCTGGTCGTGGGCGGGGTAGCTCTCGGCGACTGCTGGCGCCATCCCGCGATCCGCCGCGACGATTCCACCGACGGGCTGGTCCCGCTACACAAGCTGTCCCAGTGGCTGGCTTATTCTCTGATCGAGTCGCTCGAGGCGGCCGGCATCGAAGTGGTCGACGTGAACGGCCTCACCGGCCTCGCCGAGTATCGTAACGGCGGGCTGCTCGTCGACACCGGCGTCCTGAAACTCACCGATCCGGAAGCGGCCTCGAGGCCGCACCAGGTCTCGGATCCGCTGATCGTGGCCTGGCGGTCGATGACCGTCGCTCTGCTCGATCGGATGGCGCCGCTCGTCCGGGAGCGGCTGGGCGTGAGCGCGAAGGACTTTCCGCTCGCCCGGATGCTCGAAGGCGGCAGCTGGGCGGCAGGGCGGCGGATTGCGGCCGAGCTCCGGCCCGGCGGCGGCCCCCCCTTCACCATCATCAGCGACGGAACGGTATTCTAGACATGGACGGACTGACGATCGTCGACCACCCCCTGGTCCAGCACAAGCTCACCATCCTGCGCGACAAGGACAGCTCGATCCTGCTGTTCCGAACCGTGGTGCGCGAGATCGCGACCCTGCTCTGCTACGAGGTGACCCGCGACCTTCCCACCGATCTCGTCCGGATCGAGACTCCGATCGCCGTCACCGACGCCCCGGCGATTGCCGGAAAGAAACTGGTCTTCGCGCCGATCCTCCGCGCCGGACTCGCCATGGCCGAAGGAATGCTCGACCTCGTCCCCTCCGCCCGGGTCGCCCATATCGGCCTCTATCGCGAACCGGTCTCGCTCCAGTGCGTCGAATATTATTTCAAGACCCCGGAGGATGTCGGCGAGCGCCTGGTCATCATCGTCGATCCGATGATGGCGACGGGCCATACCGCCATCGCCGCGATCGACCGGCTCAAGGAGGGCGGAGTGACCGAGATGCGCTTCGTCTGCCTGCTCTGCTCCAGGCCGGGCGTGGAGGCCGTCCGGGCGGCGCACCCCGACGTCCCGATCTGGACCGCGGCGATGGACGAATCGCTCAACGACCATGGCTATATCGTCCCCGGCCTGGGCGACGCGGGGGACCGGACCTACGGGACCCGCTAATCCGTCATCCCGGCGAAATCCGGGACCTCGGGACAAGAAGTCTCTGCGGGTCTCCCGGAGGTCCCGGCTTTCGCCGGGATGACGGTCACTCCGTCGACGGCTGGGCCGAGGACCAGTGGATGTGGACGATTTTCCACGCCCCCCGGGGATCGCGGCGGAGGACCATCGACTCGACCATGATGCGGTCGACATCCTGTCCCCTGAAGCGGCCCTTGGTCCGGCTCTCGCTTGCGATCAGGGCGAGATCCGCGGCGGCATGTCCGGACCGGCTCAGCAGTTTCGAGGGAACGGCCTTGGAGAAGGCGGCATCCGCCTCGGCATGGCGCAGGGCATATTCGGCCTTGCTGCGCTCGACCCGGCCGTCCTCGAAGACGATCGCGTCGTCGGCGACGAACGCCAAAGCGGCCTTGGCGTCGCCGCGGCGAAGCGCGGCGTGGAAGGCTTCGACTGCGGCGGCCGCTTCGCGCGGTGTGGGTGGCAGGGTTTGCGGAGCGGCCGGGGGCGGCGGCGCTGCCGAGGCCTGGGGAGCAAGCGCCAGCAACATGGCGATTGCCGCTGCGCGAAATGAAGCACTCATAATGGACGTCCCCTGCCCCGGAGCGAGCATCTAGGCCCAGAACTGTTTGATTTTCAACAACCTTGCCTTCCCCCGCGGGCGCGGCTCGGCCGGTGGTCGTTCGTCAACCGCTGCCCCGACGGAAAAACCCGCGCAGACAGCGGCCGAGGAGTTCATGAACCACCCCGGTAGAATCTCCGACCCCGCCCCGATCCGCGGGGTCGGGCTTTCGCCCAGCGGGGAAATCGGAAATTGGTGCCAGGCACCAATTTCCAAGTTGCTGGAATCGTTGGAGCCGAACGTCGCTAGCGGTTGCGGCGGCCCTCGATCAGGCCGTCCACGAGGCCGGGATCGGCCAGAGTGCTGGTATCGCCCAGGCTTCCGAAATCGTTCTCCGCAATCTTGCGCAGGATCCGGCGCATGATCTTCCCGCTTCGGGTCTTCGGCAGGCCCGGCGTGAAGTGGATGAGGTCCGGACTGGCGATGGGGCTGATCTCGGTGCGCACATGCTGGCGCAATTCCTTCTCGAGCGCCTCGCTCCCCTCCTCCCCCTCCATAAGGGTGACGTAGCAATAGATGCCCTGGCCCTTGATGTCGTGCGGGTAGCCGACCACCGCGGCTTCGGCGACGCAGCGGTGTGAGACCAGGGCGCTCTCGATCTCCGCGGTGCCGAGGCGGTGGCCGGAGATGTTGAGGACGTCGTCGACCCGGCCCGTGATCCAGTAATAGCCGTCCTCGTCGCGGCGGCAGCCGTCGCCGGTGAAATATTTGCCGCGATAGGTTGAGAAATAGGTGGCGACGAAGCGCTCGTGGTCGCCGTAGACGGTGCGCATCTGGCCCGGCCAGGAGCGGGCC
>DASVVM010000128.1:0-5597 GCA_036386555.1 Allosphingosinicella sp. | reverse complement strand
GCTTCCTGACCGAGAAGCCCGGCGCTCGAAGCGACCTGGAGGCGCTTGCGGCGCTGGATTCCAACCGCGACCGAAAGATCGACGCCACCGATCTTCGCTTCGGCGAGCTCAAGGTCTGGGTCGATTCGAACCGCAACGGAGCGACCGACGCCGGCGAGCTGAAGACGCTCACCGAGCTGAACATCGCGTCGATCGACCTGGCCTCGACACCGACCCAGCAGAAGGTGAAGGTAGGCGACAACATCCTGCTGGCCACCGGCAGCTTCACCTTGGCCGATGGAACCGTGCGTTCGCTCGGCGACGCCGCTTTGGCTTTCCGGCCGAGCCTGGGTCCCGCCGCCGCGTCGTCCGCCTCGGGGACGGGCCCGGGCGATGACCTTCCCGAAGGCCTGCGCGAGGGCGTTCCGGGCCGCGAGGACTTGCGGCACAAGCGGGCCGACGAGCATGAGCCGCTCAGGGACCTTCAGCGGGAGCTGGCGTCAGCGCTCCGCGCCGGGCTCGGCGGCGATCGCCTTTCGGTCGGCGCCTCGGGCCTTTCCCTCGGACTCCCGCCCGGGACGAACCCGTTCGACTATTTCGCTGGTGTGCCGGCCGAGACCGCCGGGCACATGGCTGGGATGCAGCGGCCGGCGGCCGGCGAGGACGGCTCTTCCGAACCGCCCGCCGACGGCCAGGCGAGCCTCGATCTCAAGGTCGCTTTGATGGTGCAGACCATGGCCGCCTTCACCCGCTCCCAGGGCGAAGGCGATTGGCACAACCGCGACCGCGACCCGCCGAGATTCGAATATTTCGCTTAAGGCCGGGCGAATCCGGTTCGATGCGGCCTCGTTGCGGCGGCCCTCGATCCCCGCTGCCTGGCCGGGCCGGCGTTGCTTCGGTATTGAACTTGGCGACCGCGCTGCCGTAGAGCGCCGCCGCGGGGGAGGCGGGTCCGGGTGAGCCGATCAGGGCGGGTATCGATCGTCGGCGAGCGCGCTCCGGTCTTCTGGGGGGCCTGCGCGGCCATCGCGATCGGGGTGCTGCTGCACCTGCCGATGCTGGCCATGGCCCACGCCATGGGCAACAGGCTCGCCGGAATGCCGATGGAGCCGCAGATGTGGGCCGGAATGGCGCTGATCGTCCTCGGCGTGCCGGCCGCAATATTCGGAGCTCTCCCCCGGCACCGGGCCCCGCACGGGTCGCAGGCGGGGACCAGCTACGAGGCGCCGGATTCGACGCCGCTCAATCGCTGGCATGCCGGGGTTCTGCTGGTCCTGACCATCGGCCTCGTCATCGACGTGATGAAGCCGGCCACCCTGGGCTTCGTGCTTCCGGGGATGAGCTCCGAATATGCCATCTCCAAATCCACTGTCGCCTGGTTCCCGTTCACCGCTTTGGTCGGCACCACGATCGGATCGTTCGTCTGGGGCTGGCTCGCCGACGTCTACGGCCGGCGGGTCTCGATCCTGCTCTCCACCATCCTGTTCGTCTCTACCTCGATCTGCGGCGCCATGCCGCTCTTCCAGCTCAACCTGCTGATGTGCTTCCTGATGGGGTGCTCGGCCGGCGGGATGCTCCCGGTCGTCTACACCCTGCTGGCCGAGATCATGCCGCCCCGGCACCGAAGCTGGGTCCTCGTCCTGGTCGGCGGCACCGGCCTGGTCGGCGGCTATCTCGCCGCCAGCGGGGCCGCCCACGCCTTCGAGCCCCTGTTCGGCTGGCGGATCCTGTGGCTGCAGGGCTTCCCGACGGGGATCCTGCTGCTCGCGCTGGCCCGCCTCATTCCCGAATCGCCGCGCTTCCTGGCCGAGCAGGGGAGGGAGGCCGAGCTCTCAGAAATGCACCGGAAGTTCGGAATCGTCCCGCGCGCACGTGCGCCCGCGCCCGCCGACGCCGTGGTCGCGGCGCGCAGGCACGGCCGGCTTACCCTGGCCCTGGTCATCACCGCCCTCGCCTGGAGCTTCGTCAACTTCGGGCTGCTGCTGTGGCTTCCGACCGACCTCCAGGCGCGGGGCTACAGCTCGGCTCTGGCGAGCGGAATCCTGACCAGCTCGGCGCTGATCGCACTGCCGACGATCGTTCTGGCGGCCTGGAGCTACAGCCGGCTCAGCAGCAAGTGGACCCTGGTGGCGACCATCCTTCTCACCCTCGCCGGCCTGGTCGGAGCCTTGCTGCCGGCCTCGATCCTGTCCTGGCCGCCCCTGCTCGTCGCGGTCATCGCCATGCTTATCGTCGGCTCGAACGGCACGATCGCCGTGCTCCTGCCCTACGCCGCCGAAAATTATCCGCTCGGCATTCGCGGCCGGGCCACCGGCCTCGTCGCGGGCTCGAGCAAGTTCGGCGGAGTGGCGGTTCAGGGCTTCGCCCTGCTCGGCTTCATCCCGACGCTGGGCGGAGCAGCCCTGTCGCTCCTTCTCCCGATGGGGCTCTCGGCCGGCCTGGTCGCCTGGGCGGGCCGGGAGACGCGCGGCCGAAGCCTCCGCGAGCTCGAGGCCGGGCTCTGAACTTTGGAAATCATGCCGCCTAAAACTAAGCCGTTGATTTCCTTGGGCTCACTGCCAGAGCCAAGCCTGACCGCAGAAATTTTTCTTGCAGCTTCTGCTCGACCGCCGCGTTATCGAAGCTTAACCTGGATTTGAAAGCCCCCCATTGCACGCACCGCTCCCCCGCCAACCGGGTCTAGACCCGCGCGCCTTGCTCAAGGAGGTCACTCCGTTCCGGCAGCCGCGCCACGCACGAAGCGTCTTCGAGATCGCCGTCACCGCCGCGCCTTTCGCGCTCCTGTGGCTTCTGACCTGGGCGGCGCTGGCTTCCGGCTACGCGCTGGGCCTGCTCCTCGCCGTGCCGGCCGGCGCCCTCCTGCTCAGGCTTTTCCTGATCCAGCACGATTGCGGACACGGCGCCTTCTTCCGGCGAAGGGCGGCGAACGACTGGATCGGCCGGGTCCTCGGCGTCCTCACTCTCACCCCTTACGATTACTGGCGCCGGTCCCATGCCATCCATCACGCGAGCACCGGGAATCTCGACGCTCGCGGGGTCGGCGATGTCGACACTCTGACGGTAGCGGAATTCCGGGCGCGCGGACGGTTCGGGCGCTTCCTCTATCGATTGTACCGCCACCCCATCGTCCTGTTCGGCTTGGGACCGGCCTATCAGTTCCTGCTTCGGCACCGCCTGCCGATCGGGATGATGCGGGACGGATGGCGGCCTTGGCTGAGCGCGATGGGAACCAACGTCAGCATCGCCGCCGTCGCGGCTGCGCTCATCTGGGCGATGGGCCTCAAGCTCTTCCTCCTCGTGCACCTGCCGATCACTCTGGTCGCGGCGTCGCTGGGCGTCTGGTTCTTCTACGTGCAGCACCAGTTCGAGCATACCCACTGGGATCGCCGCGACGACTGGTCCTTCCATGCCTCGGCGCTTCACGGCAGCTCCCATTACGACCTGCCTCCCATATTGCGCTGGTTTACCGCCAATATCGGGGTCCACCACGTCCACCATCTCGCCAGCCGGATACCCTTCTACCGCCTTCAAGAGGTCCTTCGCGAAATTCCGGTGCTCGCCCGCTGCAGCCGGCTGACGGTCGCACAGAGCCTGATCGCGGTGCGCCTGGTCTTGTGGGACGAGGACAAAAGGCGGCTGGTGTCGTTCGCGGAAGCCCGATCCGCTTAGGGGCCTCCCTGGAGCTCGCGACGGATGTTGCCGCTCCGGAACGACGCTTCCGCTCGAACGTTGGGAGGTCGATGGAGGGTCGGCCGTGCATCGAGCGCCAGTGATCGAACAAAGCGTTGCAGCGATGATGCGTCGAGGCGCGTCTCTGGCCGAGACGCACCTCATCCTGGCTTCGGCCCGCCCCGGGCTTGGAAATCCCCGGGGGGACGAGCCGGCCTTCCGCTAGGCCCGAAGATCCCAGCCGCGAGGCTGCAACACCAAGCCCTTGATCCCGTTTTCGCAACGGCGAAGGGAATTGCGCCATCGCGTCCGCTCCGGCGCATCGAGGCTCGGCCTCCGCCCGGCGACATTTCATGAGGCGTCGGGCGCTGGCACTTGGTCCCTGAAGCCCGCTAAAGGCGTTTCATGATGCTCCGCCTCTCCCAGCGGCCGCTCGCGGCGGCGGCGATCGTCGGCCTTGCCATCCTCGGGGCCTGGGGCGCGGGCGGCCCTCTTGGAGCGGTCCTGCTGGGGCTTATCGGCGGTTCCACTGCGACGCTCATCGCGTGGAGGGCCTATTTCTTTCCCGAAACCGTCGTCGTGCGGGAGGCGCGGTCCGATGACCCCGACCGACGGGCCCACGAAATATTGAGCGCGCTTTCCGAGCCGATTCTACTGATCGAAGGCGGACGGGTCGCAGCCGCCAACGACCCGGCGAAGCGCTTGCTCGGCCAGTGGATCGAAGGCCAGGACATTCGGCTCGCCCTCCGTCACCCGGCGACGCTCGAGCTTCTCTCCCGCCCTCCGCCGCTGGAGCCGGGGGTCGAGCAGATAGAGGTGGTCGGACTTGGCCAGGCGGATCGGCACTGGCTGGTGAGGATCGCGACCCTCAGGGAAGGTAGCCGTCTCGTTCAGCTCGTCGACCGCAGCGAAACCATCGCGGCGGAGAAGATGAGGGTCGATTTCGTCGCCAATGCCAGCCACGAGCTGCGCACTCCGCTGGCGACGTTGCTCGGCTTCATCGAGACGCTCCAGGACGATGGCGCCGGCGGCGACAAGGAGATCCGGTCGCGCTTCCTCGGGCTGATGTTCGGCGAGGGGAAGCGGATGCAGAATCTGATCGAAGATCTGATGTCTCTCTCGCGGATCGAGGCCGAGAGGTTCAGCGCGCCGCGCGACACGGTCGACCTTCTGCAGGTCGTCGAGGAAGTGCGGGCCGGCTGCGCCCAATTGTTGATCGAGCGGTCGAATGTGCTGGCGGTCGAGAATGACGCCCGGTCGACCGTTGTTCCGGGGGACCGCGGGCAGCTGCTCCAGCTCGTCCGCAACCTGGTCGTCAATGCGCTGAAATATGGAAGGTTCGAATCGCAGGTGACGGTGCGCTTCGAGGATGACGGGCCTTCCGGGTTGCGGTTCGCGGTGTCCGACCGCGGCGAGGGAATCGCCGTCGAGCATCTGCCGCGCCTCACCGAGCGATTCTACCGGGTCGACGCCGGCCGGAGCCGCGCGGTCGGAGGCACCGGTCTGGGCCTCGCCATCGTCAAGCATATCGTCAGCCGCCACCGCGGCCGGCTCGACATAAGAAGCACGGTCGGCGAGGGAACCACCGTGCTCGTCTCGCTTCCGCGCGCGCCGGAGCCGCAATCGCCTCCATTGTCATGAAACGGTCATGCAAGAGTCACAGGACTCACTCCGAACCGACCTAGGGAGGTCGCGGGCACCCGTTGCCGGGGCCCGATGGAGGTGACGAATGAACAAGAGCCTTTTTGCCGCCGCGGCCGCTTTGGCGCTCGCCGCCTGCGGGCAGCAGTCGGGCGGGGGCGCCCAGGGCCAGCAGATCCAGATCGTCGGCTCGTCGACGGTCTATCCGTTCACGACGGCGGTCTCGGAGCAGTTTCAGAGGACCCATCCCGGAATGAGCGCGATCGTCGAATCGACCGGCACGGGCGCGGGGCTGAAGCTCTTTTGCG
>DASVVM010000127.1:0-8270 GCA_036386555.1 Allosphingosinicella sp. | reverse complement strand
GCGAAGCATGGTGGAGGGGTAGCGGGTCCGACACCGAGCGTTTCGCGCGCGATCTTCGGCCTCTGCGCCCTTACCCCTCCCCCACCCATCGGGTGGTCCCCCTCCCCATCTGGCGATGGGGAGGATTATCTCGCCAAAAACGTCTTCAGCTCGCTTCGAAACACGTCCGGCGCGTCGAACATGATGAAATGATAGCTGTCCGGGATCCGCTTCAGCACCGCTTGCGGAGCCCCGGAATAGCTCATCGCATAATATTGCTCCATCTGCGCGTCGGTCACCGGCGCTCCGGCCGGACGGACGTAGAGCACGGTGAGCGGCACCTGGATCTTCGCGACGTCGGGGCGGAGGTCCGAGGTGACGAGGTCGTACATGGCCTGCCCGGACGCGACCGGATCGCTGGCCAGCGAATGCTCGACGATTTGCGGCCGCAGAGCCTCGGTGCGCACCATTCCGGCGATGGTCTGCTCGACCTGCTTGCGACGCGCCTCGCCGGTGGAGGTCGCGATCCCAATACGCATCTGCTCCGCGATCGGCCTGACGCTTTCCGTGGTCGCCGTCGGCCCACCGAACATCGCTCCGAGGAAGGGCATCATGTCCACCACCATCGCCTTGGAGACGAGTCCCGGGTTTCGAGCCGCAACCATCATCGCCCAGGCCCCGCCGAGCGAATGGCCGACGATCGCGGGCCTCTTCAGCCCCGCTTCCCTTATGTAGCGCGCAATCTCCTCCGCCACCGGCTCGACCACCGGCCCCGAAGCATTGGCCCCGGCCGGCTTGCCGGCGAAGCCCGCGACGTGGACGATGTGATAGCGATAGCCCGCCACCGCGGCGACGGTGCTCCGCCACACGTCGGGCGAGGAGCTGAGGCCGGGAATGAGCAGCACGTCGGGCCCGGAGCCGACCACCTCCACGCTGAGGCGCTCGCTGGCGAAAGTGGGGCGCGCGGCCTCGGCCTCGGGCGGCGGAGCGCCGCCGGCGGTCGCGCAGGCGCCGAGGGGCAGGAGGAGAAGGAGCGGGGCCAGCAAGCGGATCATGGATTGGGTCCTTTTTCGTGGGGATTGGGAAACACCTGCTCCACCTGCAGGCCGAAAGCGGCGGCGACCCGATAGGCGAGGTCGAGCGAGGGATCGTGGCGCTCGGTCTCGAGCGCGTTTATGGCCTGGCGGGACACGCCCACCGCTTCGCCGAGCTGCTCCTGGGTCCAGCCCAGTTCGGCGCGAAGCACGCGCAGTCGGCTCTTCATGGCTTGGAAGAGCCGATGAACGGCGTGACCATCCCGAACGCGCCCCAGAAAAGCGGGTAGACCAGCCACATCGGCATATGGCGAAGGCCCAGGAACTGCTCGGCCAGGCCGACCAGAACCGCGATCGTGATGGTCAGCCCCGCGGCGGCGATCATCCGCTTGGCGGTGAGCGCCCGGACGAACTCGTCCTGGCGGGCGATCAGCCGGTAGGCCAAGGCGAATTGAAGTCCGACCGAGGCGGCGTGGACGAGGGCGAGAGCGCCCAGGGCGGCGACCGGCCAGCGCCCCTCACCGCTGCCCCAGGTCAAGGCGAGCAGGCTGGCGAGGAAGAAGACCCAGAGCAGAAGCGACTGGACCAGATAGGGCCGGTAGCTCGGCCATGACACGTCCATGGAAAGATGTCCTTACCAAATGTAAGGACCTCTTTCCATTGATCGGCCAGAATGTCAAGAGCTCCTTACATCGAAGGCCAAATCCTCCCGAAGGAGAGCTCTGGGATGATCTCAGACCGCTCCGTTGAACGTATCGCAGGCCGCCGGATCGCCACTATCATACCCGCGCCGAAGCCAGGCTTTGCGCTGCTCGGAGCTGCCGTGGGTAAAGGCTTCCGGGACGACCCGGCCCTGGCTCTTGCGCTGGAGCGTGTCGTCGCCGATCGCCTGGGCGGCAACGAGGCCTTCCTCGAGGTCTCCGGCCTCCATCAGCGAGCCTTTGGAATCGCGGGCATTGGCGGCCCAGACCCCGGCATAGCAATCGGCCTGGAGCTCGACCCGAACCTGGATCGCATTGCCTTCCCGGCTCGACACGCGCCGCTGCTGGGTCGAGGCCTGCTTGAGGACTCCGGTCAGGTTCTGGATGTGATGGCCGACTTCATGGGCGATGACATAGGCTTGGGCGAAATCGCCGGCGGCGCCCAGTTTCGTCTGCATCTCGTTGAAAAAGCCCGTGTCGAGATAGATGCTGTTGTCGCTCGGGCAATAGAAGGGACCCATCGCCGCCTGGGCCGAGCCGCAGCCCGAATCGCCGCTTCCGCCGTAGAAGGAAAAGGCGGCAGGCTGATAGCGCTGGCCCTTGGCTTCGAACAACTTGACCCAAGTGTCCTCGGTGCTCGCCAGCACTTGGCAGGAGAAGCGCTTGGCGGGCTCGTCGGCGGCGCAAGCTTCGGCCGCATTGTTCGTGGCGCCGGAACCCTGGTGCGGAGCCACCGCGGTTCCCGGCCCACCAACGCCGAGGCCGCCGCCACCGCCCATGTAGCTCAGCGCGCAATAGCCGAGCAGGAGGATGAGGACCCCCCCGATGCCGAAGCGGCTGAGCACCATCGGCAGAAGCGCGAAGAGACAACCGCCACCGCCACCGCCGCCGCCGCCGAAGCCGAAGCCCCCGCCGCCCTGCCCCTGGTCGCGAACATTGTCGCTCGTCCGATAGCCGCCAAGACGCATACCGCTCTCCCTGTTCCGCCCCGACAATGTTTGCGTACCCGTAATGGTTGCAATCGGAGAGGCGACGGTGAAAAGGAGCCCGTCATCCCGGCGAAAGCCGGGACCTCGGGTCGGAAAGTCTCGGCGGGTCTCCCCGAGGCCCCGGCGTTCGCCGGGGTGACGATATGCATCTCCAAGGACCGCTCACATGTTCCTCAAAGGCAAGACCGCCCTCGTCACCGGCTCAACCTCCGGAATCGGCCTCGCAATCGCCCGGGCGCTGGCCGCGGAGGGCGCCCGGGTCACCCTGAACGGATTCGGCGACCCGGCGGAAATCGACAGGCTCAGGGACGAGCTCGGCGCCGGCTACAGCGACGCCGACCTGACGAAGCCCGAGTCGATCGAGGCGATGATGGCTGAGGCCGGACCGGTCGACATCCTGGTCAACAACGCCGGGATGCAGCACGTCGCCCCGATCGACGAATTCCCGGTCGCCAAATGGGACCTCCTCATTGCCCTCAACCTCAGCGCCGCCTTCCACACCATCCGCCTCGCCCTGCCGGCGATGAAGGCGAAGGGCTGGGGCCGGGTGATCAGCACGGCCTCCGCGCACAGCCTCGTCGCAAGCCCCAACAAGGCGCCCTACGTCGCCTCGAAGCACGCCATCGCGGGCCTCACCAAGGCTGTCGCGCTGGAGACTGCGACGGCCGGCGTCACCGTCAACTGCATCAGCCCGGGCTACGTCTGGACTCCGCTGGTCGAGAATCAGATCCCCGACACGATGAAGGCCCGCGGCCTCACCCGCGAGCAGGTCATGAACGACGTCCTCCTCGCCGCCCAGCCGACCAAGAAGTTCGTCACCGTCGACCAGGTCGCGGCTTTGGCCCTCTTCCTCTACCGCGACGAGGCCGCGGCGATCACCGGCGCGAACCTGAGCATGGACGGCGGCTGGACGGCGGCGTGACTTAAATCCTCCCCTGCATTTGCAGGGGAGGGGGACCACCCGAAGGGTGGTGGAGGGGTAACTGGCGCCCGAATCCGAAGTTTCGCGCTATTTACCCCTCCACCATGCTTCGCATGGTCCCCCTCCCCGTCGCTTCGCGCCAGGGAGGATTACGTCAGACATACCGCTCCACCACGCTTTGGTGCAGCGGCCGGTCGAAGCTGAGGCCCGCCCGCTCGCCCTCCGCCCAGGCGATCCTGGCGGGCCAGCTTTCGAGTCCCGGGAGCTTGAGCCAGACCCGCGCCCCGACCTCGCAATGGCCCGCCACTTCGATCCCGCAGCCGTGGGTCGACAGATCGACGACGATGACGGGCGCGCCGGGACGGTCGTTGGCCGAAGCGAGGCCGGCGCCGACCACGACCGGGTGGCGCATGAACCGCCGCCGGTCCTGGGCGGCCCCTCTCTCGAGCGTGGCGGCGACTCGCATGCCGGTTCCTTTCAATTCGGTGCGGAGCCGGAATGTCCGCCGGAAAGGGTAAATGATTCCTTACTTCGGCCGATTTCACGTAGTTTTGCTAGGTTTGGGGACCACCGCGGAAGTCATGCCGATGGACGGCGGAATCCCGTGGCCTCTCCCCGTTTTTACGGGAAAGGCACGGTTTGCGGCGCGCGACCCCGCCCTCGCAGGGGAAATTGGACCGCCCCCTGCACTCTTTCTCCTTCCAACCTCCTCGGCCGCCCCGGAGACTCGCCGCACAACGCGATGGCATTGAGACCGCCTGCGATGGAGGCGAAGCGGGAATGATGTCAGGCCGGATGATGATGCGATTGGGGCTGGCCGCACTGGCCTCGGGCTCAGCCGCGGGGACGCTGGCGACCCTGGCCGTCTTCGTCGGAGGGCTCCTCTTCGGCTCGCCGCCAGGCTGGTGGGGGTTTGCGATGCTGCTCGACTGGCTGCAGATCGGCTTCCTGGCCGGCCTGGTGGTCGCGAGCCTGCCGGCTTTCTTCGCCGGCGCTTCGATGTGGGCGCTGGGAGCCGATTTCGAAGCCGCCCGACACCCGCTCGCCTGGGCCGCGGCCGGGGCGGCGGTCGGCGGCGCCCTGTGGCTGTTGTTCTGCGTAGCGCTCGGAAGGGCTGGCCCGGACGGCGGGCTGCAACCCCTCGAAGCGGGAATCCTCGCCGCCAGCCTCGTCGCCGGAGCCGGCGGGGCGCTCACTTTCCTCGGAGCGATGCGGCTGGACGCTCGGCTGTCCGGCTCAGCGAGGCGGAGATCGCTGTGAAGGACCGGCTGCTGCGCCTCTTCCAGCTGGCCCTTGCGGCCCTCATCTCGGCCGCCGCCGGAGGTTTGATCCTTCCTTTGCTGCTGTTTCTGGCTGAGCTGGCCGCAGGCGCGGCGGCGGCGGGAAAAGGGACGGAAACGCCTCTAGCGAGCCTGCCCGTTCTTCTGGGGATCGTGATTTTCGGCGGCGGCATGGCGGTGGTGGTGGCGATCGGCGCCGGGTGGCCGCCGGCCTTCGTCGCCGGGACCGTCTTGTCCTGGGCGGGGCGAAGCCGCTTCTGGGCTCGAAGCCGGCTCGCCTGGGCGGTGGCGGGCGCGGCCGCCGCCCTGGTCTGCTATTTCCGGGCTTTTCCCCCGGGTGGGCCGGACCCCTCGGGCGGCCGGCTCGCACTTTCGCAGCCTGTGATCGCCGGTATCTTCATGCTTACCGGCGCTCTCGCCGGCCAGGTCTACCGCTCGGCCCTGGCCGCGACCGCGCCCTTTTTCGGCTTCGAGGACGACCCCGACGATCCCTAGCGCGGCGCCATCCTGATCGCGCCGTCGAGCCGGACATATTCGCCGTTCAGGTAATTGTTCTCCGCCATGAACACCGCCAGCCGCGCATATTCCTCGGCCCGGCCGAGCCTCTTGGGGAAAGGCACCTGGGCCGCGAGCGCGTCCTTCACGTTCTGGGGCATCATCGCCACCATCGGAGTCTCGAACACTCCGGGCAGGATGGTGTTGACCCTGATGCCTTCGTTCATCAGGTCGCGGGCGATCGGCAGCGCCATTCCGAGGACCCCGGCCTTCGAGGCCGAATAGGCGGCCTGGCCGATCTGGCCGTCCTGGGCGGCCACCGAGGCGGTGTTGACGATGAGGCCGCGCTCGCCGTCCTCGAGCGGCTCGAGGGCGACCATTCCCAGCGCCGACTGGGAGAGCACCCGGAACGTGCCGATGAGGTTGATCTGGATGGCGAGCTCGAACTGCTGGATCGGATAGCCTTTCGCCTCCCCCGTCGCTTTGTCGCGCCCGACCGTCTTGGCGGCGTTGGCGACCCCGGCGCAGTTGATGCAGATCCGCTCCTGTCCGTGGGCCGCTCGGGCCTTGGCGAAGCCGGCGGCGACCGCCTCGTCCGAGGTGACGTCGACCTGGGCGAAGATCCCGCCGATCGAGGCGGCCACCGCTTCGCCTTTCTCGGAATCGCGGTCGAACACGGCCACCTTGACCCCGCGCTCCGCGAGCGCCCGAGCGGTCGCCTCGCCGAGGCCGGAGGCGGCGCCGGTGACGATCGCGGCGATATCGGGTCCGAGTTTCATTCTTCGCTCCTGCGGTCTGCTTCCGCCCGCCTCCTAGGCAGTCGCGGCGCGGCCATCAATCGCGGGATGCATTTTGTTCATTGTATGCACAGGATTGCATAATTATACATTGCTCAATGTTGACCTGCTCTCCCTACCGCCCGTGGGGCGTCCATCCGAAATTGCATAGCGACCAGGATTGCCCGCGTTGCGGCTGGACCGCTCCGGGCCCGAAGGGCGACGCGCGCGAGGCGGCCGAGCAGGCGCGGGCGTGGATGGCGGAGATGGGCTGGCCGGGAAATGCCGGCGAAGCGGACCGCCCGCTCGCCGCCTGACCGCTCAATTTGTGCGGCCGCCATTGAACCAGGTCCCGAACGGGGCCATCTGAAGCGCAGCTGACATGCAACTCACCATCGACAAGCAGGCATCGGCGGCGATGAGCCGTCTCACCGCGATCCGTCTCGCCCTCCTTACCTCGCGGGCGATGGAGAATTGGCGCGAGGGCGTCGGCGACAACGAATCGGCGATGATCCTCCTCGCCGTCGTCGCAATCACCGGCGAGCGGCTGACCCGCGCCGAGCTCCCCGAGGCGCTTCGAAGCGTGGCGACCCCGCTTCCGCCCGGCTACGCCGCGGGCTGCAACATCAGCTCGATCGCGTCGGCGACCGGCCTCAACCGCGAGACCACCCGCCGCAAGGTCAGCGCACTCATCGAGCGCGACTATCTCGCCCGCTCGCCGGCGGGGGAGATAAGCTTCCCCGCCCACCGCCAGCAGGATCCGGCGACTCTCGAATTCCTCACCCGGCAGCTCGAGGCGGTCACCCGCTTCGCCAACGACGCGCTTCGCGACGGGGTCCTCAAGGCCGCCTAGCCGCGCGGCTTCCCGCCCGCGCGCGGCCGGGCCGAGGCCTGCGCTTCATATTGCTCGGCGATGGCAAGGAGGGCGGCCCGGCCCTCCTCGCTCTTCAGCTCCCCGGCGAGCCGGCGGAAGGTCGCCGCCCGGGCCGAATATTCTTCCGCGAGATCCGCCATCGGGACGAGCGCTACCCGTCCGGAGCCGACGCCGGGCGCCGTCGGCGCACAAAATGTGCAGCGCCCGGGTTCCGCCGGCCGCGGCGAGCGCGAAAGGAGGGTGAGCGGGCGGCACCCCCCACCTGCCGCCTGCGGGCCCGCCGCGCGCCCCTTCGCGCAGCGGCGGGCCCCTTCGGGCGATTGCGCCGAAAGTGGCGGATAAGCCGAAGATCGCCCGGAATCGCCACGAATGTGGAGGGAAGTTGGGTAAATCGGCGCCGCGCGGCGCCTCCGTGGCGCCTGAAGGCTCGATCGGGCCTGCCGGGGGTCCGGAATCCGGCTTCCGGCGGGATGCATAATTATGCAGGCGCGACGAAGAGCCCCGCCTCGACCTCGCGCCGGTTCGCCGAATCGCGAAAGCCTCAGCCCCCGGTCGCCCAGCCATAGGCCAGGATCATCGCCGGAAGCGCGACCAGGAAGGCGGCCATGACGAAGCTCAGGGTCTTGGTCCGGCTGGGTGCGGCGTCTTCCATGGCTCAGCCCGCCGCCGGACGGAGCTGCCAGGCGAGCCCGGGGAGCTTGACCATCGGCAGGTCGCACACCGTGCAGCGGCTGACGAAGCTGCCCTTCTCCCAATGGCTGGTCCTGAGGTCGGCGGAGTGGCGCCCGAACAGGGAATGGAGGCTCATCGCGTGCCCCCGCGGCTGCCTATGCGTCGGTAATCCATGATCGTCACCTCGTTCCGGCAAGCGAGAGCGCGAAGGTCTCCCAGTCACGGGGCGCTTGCGGGAAAGGGCGCGGGTGATGGAGCCTATATGGGGTGCGCGGGGCGGATAGCGAGGGCGGGGGTGAGCGCAGAGCCATATTCTTGCACATCACTGATGCTTATTGGCGGCGAAGGCTTGCAGCCTGGTTGCGGCCGTCTGCGCCGCGATCGGGCCGGTGCGCGGCGCGGAAATTTCCTCCGATTCGCAACCAAATTCCCTCTTTACAGCTAATTTCCGATTTGTTTCCCTAAAAACGAGGGAGAGACTCGCGAGTCCGAGTCGACTGGCTTTGGTGCGTGGGGCGCGCATGGACGCTGGGAATTCGTCGTCTTTG
>DASVVM010000126.1:0-26205 GCA_036386555.1 Allosphingosinicella sp. | reverse complement strand
AGCCCGCTCTTCGCACGCCTCCTTGCCGATGCCCTTCTCCAGGCGATCCTGGCCATTGCCAGTAGCGAGTTTGGACCCTAAAGGGCGCGGCACATCCGGGCGCGTCCGCGCCGGGGCCGTTGCCCTGCCCGGCTCAGCATTTAAAGGGGAAGAATCTCATGGAAGTCGTGCTCATTGCCATAGCCTGCGGAGTCGTCGCAGTGCTCTACGGCATTTTCACCAGCCTCCAGGTGCTGAAATCCTCGCCCGGCAATGAGCGCATGGTCGCGGTCGCCTCCGCCATCCAGGAGGGCGCCAACGCCTATCTCCGCCGCCAGTACACCACGATCGCCATCGTCGGCGTGGTCGTCGCGGCGCTCGTCTTCTTCTTCCTCGGCCCCATCGAAGCCGTCGGCTTCGTCATCGGCGCCCTGCTCTCCGGCGCCGCCGGCTTCATCGGCATGAACATTTCGGTCCGGGCCAACGTCCGCACCGCCGAGGCCGCCCGAACCAGCCTCCAGCGCGGCCTGACCGTCGCCTTCCGGGCGGGCGCGATCACCGGAATGCTGGTCGCCGGCCTCGCCCTGCTCGCCATCGCTGGCTTCTTCTATTACCTGGTCGAAATCGCCGGGGCCAATCTCGGCGTCGCCGATGACCGCCGCGAAGTGATCAATGCGCTCGTCGCTTTGGCATTCGGCGCGTCCCTGATCTCCATCTTCGCCCGTCTCGGCGGCGGGATCTTCACCAAGGCCGCCGACGTCGGCGCCGACCTCGTCGGCAAGGTCGAGGCCGGAATCCCCGAGGACGATCCCCGCAACCCGGCCGTCATCGCCGACAATGTCGGCGACAATGTCGGCGACTGCGCCGGAATGGCCGCCGACCTGTTCGAGACCTATGTCGTCACCGTCGGCGCCACCATGGTGCTGATCGCCCTCCTCGTGAACGCGGGCGCCGAGCAGATGCTGGCGCTGATGAGCCTTCCGTTGATCATCGGCGGAGTCTGCATCCTGACCTCGATCATCGGCACCTATTTCGTCCGCCTCGGTCGCAAGCAGTCGATCATGGGCGCCCTTTACAAGGGCTTCTGGCTGACCGCCGGACTTTCCATCCCGGCCATCTTTTACGTCATCTGGCAGACCCTGGGCGGCGACATGAACGCCGTCATCGGCAGCGGCGCCGAAGCGGTCGGGACGGAAGTGACCGACGAGGCCGGGGCCGATCCCGCCGGCAGCATCACCGGCATGAAGCTGTTCTGGTGCTCGCTGGTCGGCCTCGGAGTCACCGGCCTGATCGTGTGGATCACCGAATATTATACCGGCACCAACTATCGGCCGGTCCGCTCGATCGCCAAGGCCTCGCAGACCGGCCACGGCACCAACGTCATCCAGGGACTCGCGATCAGCCTCGAGTCGACGGCTCTGCCGACCCTCGTCATCTGCGTCGGAATCATCGTCTCCTACCAGCTGGCCGGCCTGATCGGGATCGCCTTCGCGGCGACCGCGATGCTGGCGCTGGCCGGAATGGTCGTCGCCCTCGACGCTTACGGACCGGTCACCGACAATGCCGGCGGCATCGCCGAGATGTCGGGCATGGAGGATGAAGTGCGCACCCGTACCGACGCCCTCGATGCGGTCGGCAACACCACCAAGGCTGTCACCAAGGGCTATGCGATCGGCTCCGCTGCCCTCGGAGCGCTGGTGCTGTTCGGCGCCTATACCGAGGATCTCAAGCACTATGCCGGCAAGCTCGGCATCGGCGAGGCGGGCATCAATTTCTCGCTCTCCAACCCCTACGTCGTCGTCGGCCTGCTGCTCGGCGCCCTCCTCCCCTATCTGTTCGGAGCGATGGGAATGACCGCGGTCGGCCGCGCCGCCGGCAACGTGGTGCTCGACGTCCGCGAGCAGTTCCGGACCAACCCGGGCATCATGGACGGCACTTCGAGGCCCAATTACGCCCGGACCGTCGATCTCGTCACCAAGGCGGCGATCAAGGAGATGATCGTCCCGTCGCTGCTTCCGGTGCTCGCTCCGATCGTCGTCTATTTCCTCATCGCGGCCATCGCCGGCAAGGAGCAGGGCTTCGCGGCTCTCGGCGCGCTTCTTCTCGGCGTGATCGTCTCCGGCCTGTTCGTCGCCATCTCGATGACCTCGGGCGGCGGCGCCTGGGACAATGCCAAGAAATATATCGAGGACGGCAATTACGGCGGCAAGGGCTCGGAAGCCCACAAGGCCGCCGTCACCGGCGACACGGTCGGCGATCCGTACAAGGATACGGCGGGCCCGGCGGTGAACCCGATGATCAAGATCACCAACATCGTCGCCCTGCTGCTGCTCGCGGCGCTGGCCGGCGGCGCCGGCTGATCCGCCGATCCTGATCGCAAGGTGGAGCCCCGGACCCGTCCGGGCGGGGCTTTTCTTCAAGGCCCCTAAGGGCTTGCCAGCCCGGGCGGGACCGGATCCGGGGCGACTCCAAATTCGACCTCGAAAAGGTGTCGCCTCTTGCCCATGCCGGGGAAATCCGAATCCCGCTTCTCCTCGCCCATGGCAAGGACGACAAGAGGGTCCCGCCGTCGCAGTCGACCAAGCTGCACGAGGCGCTGCGGCGGGCCGGGAAAGTGCACGAATATGTGCTTTATCCCGAGGAAGGGCACGGCTTCGCCAAGCCGGAGGATGCGGCGGACTTCCTCGAGCGGGTGGACCGATTCCTCGCCGCGCATAATCCGGCCGAATGAGCCTGTCCGCTCCCGGACAAGGGCGTCCGCATACGCTCGCCAAGTATCGGTGAAAATTCCCAATAGTTGAGGAGCCGAATCCGAACCCCGGCTCGCTCGATTTGCAGGAATGGCGAATTTGCGCCCTTTTCTGCGTTTGGCACGGTCTCTGCAACATCCTTGGCATGGCCGACGGATGGTCCGGACGGCCGAATTCAGGGAGACTTTCAATGACCTTCAATCTCAACAGCCTGCAGCACATCGCGGTTTCCGCCATCGGCGCCATCTTCGCCGCGACCCTGTTCATCTCCGCCGCCGTCGGCCCGGCCGCTCAGGTTCTCTGAGCGTCCGGACCACGGACAAAGAAGTTGAGGAATCGCCATTAATCGCGAGAGATCGCCACATTACGAAAGGAAAGGCGCCATGAACGGCCCTTTCACCCTCGATAAAGCCAATGCCAGGATGATGGGCGTCTGCGCCGGCCTCGCCGACAGGGCGGGAACCGACGTGACGCTCGTCCGGCTGGCCGCGCTGCTCAGCCTCTTCGTGCTGGGCCCGGTCGCGATCCTGCTCTACCTGGTCGCCGGCTGCGTCGCCCCGCAGCGCGCCTGACCCGTCAGCCCGGGCGACAGCCGGGACCCCCATTCGAAAAAACCACCCCCAATGCCGGCCAGGCGGCGGGCACGCCCAGGCCCCCTGCCCGTCATGTCCCGCCCCTGTCACATTTGGTCCGGTGGCGCGCCGGAAGAGGGTGACGGAGGAGTCTATTCCGGCTACCGGTCGTGGGCGGAGGATTGGATTGATGGAAGGTCTGGAACTCGGAACCGTGGTCCTGGTGTCGTCGCTCGTTCTGGGCGCGCTGGCGCTTCCGATTTCCGCCGTCGCGATCCATCAGCGCCGGCGCCGCGCGTACGAGAAGAAGGCCGGGGTCCGCCGCAAGGAAAAGATCGAGCTGTGAACGCCCAAGCGGCGGCCAGACGGGGCCGAAAAGGTTAACGGCCGGCCCCGAAAAATTTTTTGAGCTTCGATTCGCCGACGCTTCCGAACGGCTCGTCGCCGCAGATTTCCGGGCTTTTCGGCCCTTCCGGCGAGAGCCCGGACCGCCCCGCGGCCGCCTCGTTCATCTTAACGCCATGAAACTCTTCAGACTTGTCGGTCGTTAGGGCCGGAAGTGAGTGAAAAGGGAGCCAAAGTAATGGCGACGAGTATCCTTGAGGCGCGTGGCGGCTGCATCATCCCCCAGGCGGATCAGCGCGGTTATCATATCGTCTATCGCGAGCATGAGACGAACTATTGTCCCGGCTGCGGGCGGACCCACTGGTATATCGGCCGGTCGATGGCGGAGTGCGCCTTCTGCACGACCGCGCTTCCGCTCGAGAACGCGCCGATGATCGCCGGCGGCGCCATCGTCCGCACCATCCGTCGCCCCGAGTTCCGCGGCGAGCAGGCCTACGCCGCCTGATCTCCCTGGCGGCGCCCTCGAGGCGGCCGCCGTCGCGCCGGCCCTGATCCCTACGCGAGGGCCGGCGCGTAAGTTAGACGTGAAAGGGGACGGCCCCGCGACCGTCCCCTTTTTCACGTCGTCCCGGCAAACCTCCCCTCCCTTCCAGGGAGGGGTCGGGGGTGGGTAGGCGAGCGTAGCGAGACTTCAGCTGACTCGGAGTTTCGGCCGCCTTCGGCGGACCCACCCCCAGCCCCTCCCTTCCAGGGAGGGGAGGCCGCTTCACCCCACCTTCCGCACCGGCACCTGGGCGTTGCAGATGTCGACGCCGCCGGCCGGGCGCTGGAAGAAATCGCCGCCGCGATTGGCGCGGCCCGTCACATATTGGCTGAAGGCCATGCTTTCGGATCGCATCGCCTCGAAAGCGGGGCGCTCGGCGGCGGGCATGTCGGAGGCGAGCCGGGCCCGGGCGATCCCGATATGCTGGGCGGGATCCTTGTAGAAGCCGAGGGCCTCGGTTCCGCGGGGACGGGCGGAGAGCAAAGCCATGCCTTCGACGACCCGGCCGATCACCGCGATGTTGAGATCGAGATGACGCGGCGAATGGCCGATCACGGCATAGAGCTCGCCGCCGGTGCCGGTGTCGGGCGCGAGGTCGCGGCCCACTCCGACATAGGAATAGCAATGGGTCAGCCAGGCCCGGCCTTCCTCCGGATCGTAGCCGACCGGCCAGCCGTCGGAGTGGCCGACCATCGGCGCATAGCTGTCCGGGAAGCCGAGGGGGCGGACCTGCAGGCCGGCGAGCGGCCGGTGATATTCGTGCGGCGGCTGGCGGACCACGCCGGCGGGAAGCTCGGTCTTGGAGTCGCCATTGCCCCATTGGGAGACGTAATTGTCCTGGACCCGGTAGATGGAGGCATTGTCCCACCAGCGCGCCCTCGCGAAGGCGCGGACGTTGGCGATGTGGACCGGAGCGAAATCGGGGGCGAGCTCGATCACGACCCGGCCGCCCTCCTTGAGGTCGATGACGAGCAGGTTGGACGGGTCGACCGGCCGCCAGGCCTCGGCCGGCGCCTCCTGGACCACCTTGTTGGGGTCCGGCGCCTCGGCGACCGGAGCGGGACGCCAGAAGGAATAGCGGGAATTGGCGGCGGGCCCCGGAGCGGGATCCGCGCTGTCGGCGGCGCAGCCGGCGAGGCAGGAAGCGGCAAGGGCGGCGAACAGGCTCTGGCGCATCGTCTGGGTCTCCTCGTTTTCGACATTCAGGCGAGCCAGCGCTTCCAAATCCTCCCCTGCATTTGCAGGGGAGGGGGACCACCCGAAGGGTGGTGGAGGGGGGCCTTTCCGACTCCGAAGAACCCCTCCACCGCGCTTCGCGCGGTCCCCCTCCCCCGCAAATGCGGGGGAGGAATTAGAAGGACCGGCCTCCGCTGAATGTCGCTACACCCTCGTCCTTACCCAAGCCCGCCCCCGGAGCAAGCTGTGATGCGAAAGTCACAGACCGCTCGCGATTCGGACTTTATTTGTAAGATCATGGAACCCGGCGCCCGAGCGGCGTTTTAACACAGGTTATGCGGGCGGCTTCGGGCGGCCGAGGGGCGAAAGAGATTGATGACCGATACCAATGCCCTCGCCGGCCTCCACGATGCTTTTGCTTCGCTCGATCCCGAGCCTCTGCTCGCCGCGCCGCCGCCGCTGATCGAGTTCCTGCCGCTCGCAATCTTCGCCTGCGACGCCTCGGGGCGGATCCGCTGGTTCAACGCCCGGGCCGCGGGGCTGTGGGGCCGCTCGCCGGAGATCGGCGAGAAAGCCGAGGGGCTGACCGAGGCGAACAAGGTCTATGGGCTGGACGGCGCGGTCGTCGCGGAGGGCGATAGTCCGCTGGCCGAGGCGCTGCGCACGGGCGAAAGCGTCGAGGGCCGGATCGTCACGATCGAGCGGCCGGACGGCGGCCGGATCGCGGCGATGGTCCACATCATTGCGCTGCGCGATTCGGGCCGGAACATCGTCGGCGCGGTCAGCTGCTTCCACGACGTCAGCGAGAAGATCCGGGAAGACCGGGCCGCGCGCGAGAGCGAGCACCGGCTCCGCGACATACTCGATGCCCTGCCGGTCGCCCTCTACACGACCGACGCGGAGGGCCGGATCACTTATTACAACGAGGCCGCCGTCGACATATCGGGCCGGCGGCCGACGCTCGGCGACGACAAATGGTGCGTGAGCTGGAAGTTGTTCCACCCGGACGGCTCGCCGCTGGCGCACGACCAATGCCCGATGGCGGTCGCGCTCGAGGAGCGGCGCCCGGTGCGCGGCGCCGAGGCCGTGGCCGAACGCCCCGACGGCAGCCGAATCCCCTTCATCCCCTATCCGACGCCGCTGTTCGGCCCGGCCGGGGAGATGCTCGGAGCGGTGAACGTGCTGGTCGACATCGCCCACCGCAAGGAGGCCGAGACCCACCAGCGGCTGCTGTTCGCCGAGCTCAACCACCGAATCAAGAACAACATGCAGATGCTCTACGCACTGCTCGCCGCCGCCCGGCGCGAGACCGGCAGCGAGGACGCCCGCCAGGCGCTCGACGAGGCGTCGCGGCGGGTGGCGGCGATGGCGGCGGCCCAGACCGCGCTCTACCAGTCCGACAATCTCAACCGCTTCGACAGCGCCGCCTTCATGGCCTCGGTCTGCGAGGCGGCGGCGGGGAGCCTGGGCGACGAGGTCCGGCTTGATCTCCATTGCGAACCGGGCAAGCTCGCCAACGACATGGCGGTGCCGCTCGCTTTGGTCCTCAACGAGCTGGTGACCAACGCCGCCAAATATGGGACCGACGCCGAAGGACGAGGGACGATCCGGGTCGCCCTGACCGGGACGGAAGGCCGCTTCTTGCTCGCCGTCGAGGACGACGGGCCGGGCTTCGACCTTTGCGAGGTCCGCCGCAAATCGTCCGGCCTCGGCCTCGTCGCCGGCCTCGCCCGGCAGGTCGGCGGAAGCTTCCGGGTCGAGCGGCGCGGCGGGGCGCGCTGCCTGCTTGAGTTTTCCGGACCCCCCGGCGCGTCCGAGTAACCGGGGGCCGATCATGCTTTCATCCGGCCCGACGCGCGCTGAAGCTTTCCCGATCGAAGGCGGGGAGGGGAGCGGCGCCGGCTACGGCTCTTCCAGAGAATCCCCCGAATCCGAGGCACGTCCGGCTGGCGGGCCCGGCCCGTGCATCCTGCTCGTCGAGGACGATTTCCTGGTCAGCATGGAGATGGAGACCGGGCTCGAGGAGGCGGGCTACGAAGTCGCCGGAATCGCCGCCACCGCCGAGGACGCGGTGGCCATAGCCGCGGCGCGCCGCCCGGTCCTGGCGATCATGGACATTCGCCTCGCCGGCGACCGCGACGGGGTCGACGCCGCCCTGGAAATCTACCGGACGCTGGGGATCCGGTCGATCTTCGCCTCCGCCCATGGCGACGCCCAGATCCGCGCCCGGGCGGCGCCGGCGCAGCCGCTCGGCTGGGTCGCCAAGCCCTATCGGGTGGAGACGCTGCTGAAGGCGGTGGAGGAGGCTTTGGCGGGCCTTTAGTCCTCCCTGCCGCGAAGCGGTGGGGAGGGGGACCATGCGAAATGAGCAGGTCGCGATGTCCCCCGGACATCGCTGGACAGTACGGGGCACTGTCCCCCTGCTCATGGTGGAGGGGTAATGGCTCCGATGGCGAGGGTCGAGCGCGAAACCGCCAAGGCCTGCGGCAGTTACCCCTCCACACACTTCGTGTGGTCCCCCTCCCCATGCTGGCGCATGGGGAGGACTGATTATGCCAGCCCCGGCGGCGAGGGATCGGGGGCGGCGGCGTGGGCGAGGGCGCGCATCCGGTCGAGATGCTGCTCGGCGAGCTGAAGGTGGCAGCGGGCGGCATGGGCGTCGACGCAGCGGCGCGCCTGGTCGAGCTCGGCGAGGGCGCGGCTGGAGTGGTAGCTGATCTCGTCGTCCATGATGCTCACCTTGATCCATGCACGCTTGGTCGTCATTTACCTCAATCAAGGTAACGCTAAATTTATGATTAACTTAGGTTTCTCAATCGACGAGGCGCAGGATCGGCTTTTCGGCCGCATCGCTAAGAGCCTTCATCCGGCCCAGATGGAGCTCCGACAAGGCAAGATGGGCCATCGCCGCTTCCGGCGACAACGCGCTTCGGGCGCGGTCGAGCTCCTCGAACGCGCGATCCACATGGTGGCTGATCCGATCCTGGCGGGACATCTCGACCGATTCCCCGAATTGGGGTGGTACTCTACAACGACTCGAATTTCCGCTATTTGGTTCGTGTCTGCCACTACATGGATCAGGTAGTCTTTTACTTGCTTATCTTCCCCGCGAAGCGGGTTCCAAGTGGCGCCTGCCGTTAAGCCGGACCGGTCCGGATTAACGCTTTGCGCGAATGAGCAGAGTCAGCGGTTTCGCGCGAGCCGATCGCGTCGTGGTGGAGGTAGCGTTCGTTGAAATCGCCGACGGCGCGCATCCGCCGCCAATCTTCGATCGTGATCGATCGGCGGTCGCGGCGGATCAGCCCCTCCTCGGCGAGTTGCTTGAGCACCCGGTTGACGTGGACCGAGGTCAGGCCGACCGCATCGGCGAGCTGCTCCTGGGTCATCGGCAGCTCGTAATGGTGGTTGCTGGCCAGCCCCGCCGCCTCCAGGCGAAGCGAGAATTCGCACAGCAGGTGCGCGACCCGGGCGCGGCTGTCGCGGCGGCCGACATTGACCACCCATTCGCGGAAGATCGAGGCGTCGATCAGGGTGTCGATCCAGAGGGCCCGGGCCAATGCAGGACGGGCCAGGGCGAGCTCCTGCAAGGCCCCAGACGGGATGAGCGCGACCTCGGCCTCGGTCAGCATCTGGACGCTGTGGTCGGCGATTCCGAGCAGGCTGTTCTGCAGGTCGACAAACTCACTCGCGATGTGGAACGAGATGATCTGCCGCCCGCCTTCCCCGGTGATCTTGTAGCGGTAGGCGAAGCCGGTCAGGAGCAGGCAGCAATGCTCGGCCGGATCGCCGTCGCGGACGACGTGGGCGCCGGGGGCCAGCTTCTTGAAGGCGTGCGGCAAAGCGAGCAGGGCGTCACGATCGGCCTGCTCGAGCGGCGAGCGGCGCTCCAGCCGGCGCACCATCTTGTCGAATGTCGGATGAAGGTCCGGCACGGTCATTCCTCGCCCATAACGAGCATCACCGCCACTGGTTTCGCGCGAGTGCCCCCTTGATGCGCTTGCATAAGCAGGGGGCGAACGGCCCGTCTCTTATCCATATCAAGTTCCGGATTTTATCCACATTTTCCGGTGGTTGCTGCGCGCCGGAGCCGGAGGGCGGGAGACTGCGTCGCTCCAGCGGAGGCTGGGGCCCCGGTGGGTGAGGAGTGCAGGCGCCTTACTCCCTGGGATGCCAGCCTTCGCTGGCACGACGGGGGGCGGAGAACCGGGCCGAAGCTCCAGCCGGCTGTCAGCGCGCCGAAGCCAGGTTGGTTGGGCCGCCGGCTTCGAGATGGAGGTAGCGGGTGTTGAAGTCGCCGATATGCTGAAGCCGGTCCCACTCGACGATCTCGACGGAGCGCTTGTCGCGATTGATCAGGCCCAACCGGCCGAGCTCCTTGAGCACCCGGTTGACGTGGACCGGGGTTAGTCCGGTGCAATCGGCGAGCTGCTCCTGAGTCATCGGAAGCTCGTAACGGCGATCCTCGGCGAGGCCCGCCGCCTCGAGGCGAAGGGCGATTTCGCAGAGCAGATGGGAGAGGCGGCTGATCGAATCCCTTCGGCCGACATTGACGATCCATTCGCGGAAGATGGCGGCGTCGACCAGAGTGTCGATCCACATTGCCTGGCCGACCCGCGGCCGGTCTTCGTAGAGCTTGCGCAGCGCCGCCACCGGCACCGAGGCGACCTCGCAGCGGGTGAGCGCCTGGACATTATGGTCGGCGACTCCAAGCAGGCTGTTCTGAAGGTCGAGGAACTCGCCGGGCAGATGGATGGACATGATCTGGCGCTGGCCGTCGCCGGTGATCTTGTGGCGGTAGGCGAAACCGGTGAGGAGGAGGATGCAGTGTTCGACCTTCTCGCCTTCGCGCACCATGTAGGCGGCGGGCTCCATCGTCCGATTCTGTACGGGGAGTGCGTGGATGGCGGCGCGATCGTCGGCGTCCAGCCGCACGCGCGTCTCGAGCCGGCGCACGACGCGCTCAAGGCCAAGGGGGGTTGCCATGAATTGCTCTCCGCTGAAGAAAGGGCGGGAGCGTGTCGAGTCTCTCAGCCACCAGCGCCCAGATCGAGCCGGTGATATCTTCCTTTTAGCTTAAGATCGTCGGAAAGTACTTTACCGACGATAATCACAAAATACCTAATCTATGTTAGACTCGTAGGGGCCTTTCGTTACCCCCCCTCCCCCCGAAAACGTTATAACATAGGTTCAGTATGTCAGTTTCCACCCTCACCTCCGAATCAAAGCGATGCAGTAGCGTCAGCCCGCTCATATCGAAGCTCGAAACCGTCGCGCGCCTCACCATCGAGGATCGCGCGGCGCTCGCCACGCTCTGCGACGAGCCACGCGGCATGGGCGCCCGGCGCAACGTCATCCGGGAGGGTGAACGCCCGGACCACGTCCACCTGATGGTCGAGGGCTGGGCGGCGCGCTACAAATTGCTTGCCGACGGCACGCGGCAGATCACCGCCTTCCTCATCCCCGGCGATTTCTGCGACCTTCACGTCACCATCCTGGGCGAGATGGACCACAGCATCACCACCCTAACGCGGGCGAAGGTGGCCTACATCCCGCGCTCCAGGATGGATGCTCTGACCGAGCGCCCGGGGCTGATCAAAGCCTTCTGGTGGACCACCCTGGTCGACGAAGCCGTCCTGCGCGCCTGGATCGTCAATGTCGGCCGGCGCGACGCCTTCGAGGCGATCGGCCATCTGATGTGCGAGCTTTACGTCAGGATGAAGAATATCGGCCTGACCGACGGCCATTGCTTCGAGTTGCCGCTGACCCAGGAGGAGCTGGCCGACGCGCTCGGCCTCACCCCCGTCCACGTTAACCGGGTGCTGCAGCGGATGCGCTCCGAGGAGCTGATCAGCTTCAAGTCGGGCCTGCTCACCATCCTCGACTATCGCCAGCTCGAATCGGCGTCTGGATTCAACTCCAATTATCTCCACATCGCCGAACGCCGTTGAGCTGATTTCAATCAAGCCGCGACGGTCCAACACAGGTAATTGCGCACGCCTCCCTACGCGCCTCTACGCATGAGGTGCCGCGTTTCTTCTTCCATATCTTCGACGACGCCGTCAGCCTTGACGACGAAGGGATCGAGCTTGCCGACGCCGAGGCGGCGCGGAGGTCCGCGCTGGCGGGCGCTCGGGCGATGATGTGCGACCAGCTGGCAGCGGGGCGGCTAAGCCTACATCACCGCATCGAGGTGCGGGATGAACATGGGGACGAGATCCTCACCTTGGCATTCGGCGACGCGATTAGGATCGAGCCGGCCGACCATGAATAGGTTGGGTCGCCGGAACTTAATCTATATCAGAACGCTTAGACTCCGGCCCGTGCGATTAATCGCCGAGGCCTGTAAAGCGTTTTGCGGGACGAGTCTCGCGACGCCTTTCGCTTTCCAGGCTCGCCTCGAACCGGAGCAAAGCGAGTGATAGCCCGATTGCGGGAAAAAAGGTGAGCGTCAGCGCCGCCTCGCTGCGCGCTCTCGCGCACAAATGCCGGCGCCTCGCGGCCGGAGGGGGCATGGATAATGTGGCCGCGGCGCTGAACGAAATGGCAGTCGACTATGACCGTCAGGCCGATCGGGTCGACAAAGCCGAAGCGCGGGCGCGGCAGCGGCTGTCGGGCAGCGGGCGCGCCTGAAGGCCGCGATCAGGCCCGGAGCGTTGGGGCATTGTCGTTTTGTACATGTTGGTTCTACTGCTCCGACGGGGAGTTTCTTCTCTCTACCCCGCCCGACGGCGAGTTGATCAGGTTCGACGAGCTCGACCTCGGCTCGCCGACGCTTCGAAAGACCGGCTGAGCTTCGTTAAGCCGCCGATCATCGCTTTGCGCCTAGGCCGGGCTCTCATCCCGGCTTAGGATCGGCTCATGCGTTTGCTCCTTCTCCCGCTCACCGCCCTTCTGCTGCCGGGCTGCATCGCCCAGACCGCCGTCGACACGGCGGTCAGCGTCGCCACCCTTCCGGTGAAGGTCGCCTCCGCCGGAGTCGACGCGGTCGTCACCACTCAGGCCGAAGCCGACCGAAAGCGCGGCCGCCAGATCCGCCGCCAGGAAGAATGTATCGGCAAGGAGGAGCGCAAGGCCCGCAGGCAGGGCCGCGAGCCCGATTACGACAGGTGCGAGGAGAAGAAATAGGTCTAATCCTCCCCTGCTTTTGCAGGGGAGGGGGACCAGGCGAAGCCTGGTGGAGGGGCCTTGCTGAGTCCGGAGAGCCCCTCCACCGCGCTTCGCGCGGTCCCCCTCCCCGAGGAATCTCGGGGAGGACTTCAGGCCAGCATCGACCTCGCCGATTCCACCACTTTCTCCGGATCCGCGCGCGGCGGGATCGTCACGCCCTTTTGCACCGCCGGCCGCTCCGCGATCGCCGCCGTCCAGCGCTGGAGATGCTCCAGCCCGTCGACCGGCACGCCGGGCCATTCGTGGGTCTGCACCCAGCTCCAGTTGGCGATGTCGGCGATCGAATAATCGCCCGCCAGCCACTCATGGCCGGCGAGACGCGAGTCGAGCACCTCGAACAGCCGCCGGCACTCACGCCGGTAGCGATCGATGACCGCGGGCAGCTGCTCGGGGAAGTAGCGGGTGAAGACGTTGGCCTGGCCCATCATCGGCCCCACCCCGCCGATCTGGAACATCAGCCATTGCAGGACGCGGCTCCGCCCCTTCGGGTCGGACGGCATCAGCTTCCCGGTCTTCTCAGCCAGATAGACCATGATCGCGCCGGATTCGAAGACCGCGAAATCCTCGGCGTCCCGGTCGACGATGGCGGGGATCCGGCCGTTGGGGTTGATCGCGGTGAACCAGGGCTCCTTCTGGGCACCGGAGCGGAGGTCGACGACATGCATCTCGTAGGGCAGGCCCAGCTCCTCGAGCAATATCGAGACCTTCCAGCCGTTGGGCGTGGCGGCGGTGTAGAGGTCGATCATCAGCGTCTCCTATGCGTCATCCCGGCGAAAGCCGGGACCTCGGGTCGAGAAGTCTCCGCGGGTCTCCCCGAGGCCCCGGCTTTCGCCGGGGTGACGGGTTACAGCGTTCTCAAGGCGCGCGCCGGCCTCGCCGCCAGCGCCGGCAGCGAGCCGAGCAGTCCCAGCACCAGCGTCACGACCGCCCCCAGCACCAGGGTCGCCGCCACCGTCGCCCAGTCGGGCGCCCAGTCGAGCTCGAAGATCTTCACCACCACCCACCAGCCCGCCCCCGTGCCCAGGCCGAGCGCGACGAGGCTGACGACGAGCGCAAGCGCGGCGAACTCGGCGGCCTGGGCGGCGAGGATGCGGGGGCGGGTCGCGCCCAGCATCTTGAGGATGACGCTGTCGTAGGTGCGGGCCCGGCGGCTGGCGGCGAGCGCTCCGACGAGCACCGCGATCCCGGCCAGAATCGCGACCGAGGCGGCGGCGCGGACCGCCACCGCGAGCTGGGAGAGCATGGCGCTGACCGTCTCGACGACCTCCTTGACCCGGATCGCGGAGACGCTCGGGAACGCGCTCGAGACCGCACGGGCGAAGGGCCGCTCCTCGGCCTCGGGCATGGAGATCGTCGCCATGAAGCTGTGCGGGGCGCTTTCCAGGGTGCCCGGTGCGAAGACGATGACGAAATTGAAGCCCATCGTGTCCCAGTTGATCTCGCGAAGCGAAGCGATCCGCGCCTCGATCTCGCGGCCGAGGATCGAGACGGTGAGACTGTCACCGACCTCGAGCCCGACCGCGCGGGCCGCGGCGACGTCGAGCGAGATGAGGGGCGGGCCCGAATAATCGGCGGGCCACCAGCGGCCGGAAACGATCCGGCTCCCTTCGGGGAGGGTGGCGGAGTAGGTGAGCCCGCGGTCGCCGCGAAGGAACCAGGCCTCGGGCGGGATTTCGGTCATGTCCGCGACCCGCCGTCCCTTCACCGCCGCCACCGAGCCGCGAAGCGAAGGGATGGTGACGAGCTCGCCCTGCGGCGCCGCGCGCCGGGCAAGCGCCCGGAAGCTCTCTATCTGCTCGACCGGGATGTCGAGCATGAAGAAGCTCGGCGCCCTGGCCGGGATATTGGTCCGGATCTGGCCGGCAAGGTTGCTCTCGATCACCGCCAGGGTGGTGAACAAGGTGAGGCCGAGGCCGAGCGCCACCACCAGCCGGCCGGTCTGGGCGCCCGGACGGTGGAGGTTGGCGAGGGCGATCCGGAAGACCGGATGCCCGGGCCTCGGCAGCCGCGACGCCGTCCAGCGGATCAGCGCGCCGAGCAAGGTGAGGAGAAGGACGAGGACGAGCGCCGAGCCGATGAAGCCCGCGGCGAAGGCGGGCTCGCGCGCGGTGCCGACGGCGAGCCCGGCGATCGCCGCGGCGGCGGCGAGGACGATCAGGACCACAGTCCATCCCGGCCGACGCGCCGGCTCGAGGTCGCCCCGGAAGAGGGTCGCCGCCGGGACGGTTCGGGCGCGGGCGATCGGAACCAGAGCAAAGACGGCGGCGATGAGCAGGCCGTAGGCGGCGCTCGCGAGCAGGGGCTGCCAGTAGAGCGCGAGGCGCGGGGGCACCGGCAGCGCGTCCCCGGCGAGGGCGACGACCGCCGCCGGCACCAGCGCACCGGCCGCGAGCCCCGCCAGGGTGGCGGCCGCGGCGACCAGCCCGACCTGGAAGAGATAGGAAAGGAAGAGCGTGCGGCTGGTGGCGCCGAGCAGCTTCAGGGTGGCGATTCCCGAGCGCTTGCCGTCGAGATAGGAGGCGACTCCGTTGCCGACTCCGATGCCGGCTACGATCAGGGCGGTCAGGCCGACCAGGGTGAGGAACTGGCCGAGCCGCTCGATGAAGCGCCGGGTCCCCGGCGCGCCGTCGGTGCGGTCCTGGACCTGGAACCCGGCCGCTCCGAAGCGCTTCCTGAGCCGCTCCGCCGCCGCCTTCGGATCGGCGCCGGGCGGCAGCTTCAGCCGGTAGGCGCTGGTGTACAGGCTGCCGGGCTGGACGAGGCCGGTGGCGGCGAGGCCCGCCCGGTCGACCAGCGCGGTCGAGCCAAGCGTGAAGCCCTGCCCCACCCGGTCGGGCTCCTGGGCGATGAGGCCGACGATCCGAAGCCCGGCGTTGCCGATCCTGATCCGGTCGCCGACGGGCACGCCCAGCCGGTCGGCCAGCTCGGCCCCCACGGCAACCTGCGCGCCGCCGGGCCTCGCCCGAGGCGCCGTTCGGAACTCTCCATAGAGCGGCCAGGCCTCGTCCACCCCTTTCAATTCGACCAAGACGCTCTCGGCGCCGTCGAGCCGGGCCGCCATGGCGCGCATCCGGGTGATGTGGCTGACCCGACCCTCCCGGCCGAAGGCGGCGAGCTCCGCCGGGCTCGCTTCACGCTGGGAGACAATGAGCTGGATGTCGCCGCCCAATATCTCCTGCCCACGCTCGGCCAGCGACGCGACGATCGCCGAGGAGAGCGAGCCGACTCCCGCGAGCGCGAGCACGCCTAGGAGCAGGCAGATGGCGAGGAGGCGAAGGCCGGCGAGGCCGCCGCGAAGGTCGCGAAGGGCGAGGCGGAGGGGGATCATCCCTCGTCCTCCCTGCGAGCGAAGCTCGTGGGGAGGGGGACCGCACGAAGTGCGGTGGAGGGGCAGCTCGGAGTCCGCGAGCCCCTCCACCATGCTTCGCGTGGTCCCCCTCCCCATCGCTTCGCGACGGGGAGGACTGGAGCGGGCTCCCTCACCTGGCGCTATCCCTCACGATCCGCCCGTCCTGCATCTCCAGCACCCGCCCGCAGCGCGCCGCCAGGGCCGGATCGTGGGTGATCACCAGCAGCGTGGCGCCGGTATCGCGCTGCCGCTCGAACAGAAGGTCGAGGATCGCCGTTCCCGTCGCCGCATCCAGGTTCCCGGTCGGCTCGTCGGCGAAGAGCAAGGCCGGGCGCGGAGCGGTGGCCCGGGCGATTGCGACCCTTTGCTGCTCGCCGCCCGACAATTGCGCCGGATAATGGGTGAGCCGGTGGCCGAGGCCGACCGCCTCCAATTCGGCGCGGGCGAGGCCGAACGCGTCTTCCCGGCCCGCCAGCTCGAGCGGCACCGCGACGTTCTCGAGCGCGGTCATGGTCGGAAGCAGATGAAAGGCCTGGAGGACGATCCCGATCCGCCCCTGCCTGGCCCGGGCCAGATCGTCCTCGCCGAGCGCGGTGAAGTCGGCGCCGGCGATCTCGATCGAGCCTCCCGTCGCCCGCTCCAACCCCGACAATACCGCCATCAGCGACGATTTTCCGCTTCCGGAAGGCCCGAGCAAGGCAACGCTTTCGCCGCTCGCGACTTGTAGCGCGACACCGCGCAAGATCTCGACCCGGCCCGCGCCGGAACCGAGCGCGAGCGTGACATTCGAAGCGTCGATAACGTAGGAGCCGGTCATGAAGGGGAATGAAATCCGATGGCGTTACAGAGCCCATATGGGGCGCTTCGGCGGCTTGTCCACGCGCTGCTTCTGATCATGGCCGCTTCCGCAGCATCGGCCGAGGCGAAGGATGTCCACGTCCTCGCGTTCGGCGACAGCCTCACCGCGGGCTACGGCCTTCCGCCCGGCCAGGGCTTCGCGCCGCAGCTCGAGGACATGCTCCGGCGCAACGGCGTTCGAGCCTTCGTCACCAACGCCGGAGTCTCCGGAAACACCGCGGCCCAGGGTCGCGCGCGGCTCAAATGGACCCTGGACGGCCTCAGGTCGAAGCCGGACCTGGCAATCGTCGCGCTCGGCGCGAACGACATGCTCCGCGGGCTGCCGCCCAGGCAGACAAGGGCCGACCTCGACGCCATCGTGACGGAGCTGAAGCGCCGCGGGATCCCGGTGCTGATCGCCGGAATGCTTGCCGCGCCCAATCTCGGCAGCCGCTACATGGCTGAGTATAACCCGATCTTCCCAGACCTGGCGCGCGAGCACGGCGCCGAGCTCTACCCCTTCTTCCTCGCGGGGGTGGCGGGCAATCCTGCCCTGGCGCTGCCGGACAAGGTCCATCCCAACTTCCAGGGGATCAAGAAGATGGTGAGCGGGATTACGCCGACGGTGCTGAGGGCGCTGGGGAGGTAATCCTCCCCACCGCGAAGCGGTGGGGAGGGGGACCACACGAAGTGTGGTGGAGGGGTAGATGGCGCAGAAATCGGATGGTTCGGGCTAGAACTGCCGAGTCGACGCCTTCTACCCCTCCACCAGGCTTCGCCTGGTCCCCCTCCCCATCTTCGACGGGGAGGATTTATCAGCTCAATACCATCTCATGCCCGAAGTTGAGGCCGATCCGGCCGTCGCGGGCCCAGCGGACGAAGGCGTGGATCCGGCTGCATTCGGGGAACTCGACCAGGATCGTCTCGCCCAGCCGCGGCGCGAGGGCGCTTTCGATCATGGTGCCGCGGGTGGAGATGTTGAGCACGGGCACCGAATGCCGCTCGCCCCGGAAATGAATGATGGCGCTTTCGATCAGGTCTTCGTGGCGCGGCTCGCAGCGGCGGTCTTCGAAGCTCTGCTCCTGATGCTGTACGCGCATCGCACTCTCCCCCGGGACTTAGGGGACGTTGACTGAAAAGAGTTACCGAAGTCCTAACCGGACCGGAATCTCGCTAATCTGTTTTAGAGCGACCCTGAATCTCCCTAACCTGCTTTAGATGGGCCGGCTTGAGGCGGAACCGTACACTTACGGGGGTAGTTCGTTACTCAACCGCCACAATCGGAACGCATAAGGAATGACGGCAGAAAATCGCAGGACGCCTGCTCCGGAGTTATGGGGAGGCGCCGAATGCACTATCGTCCGACTCCACGAGGCGTATCGAGACCAGGCAGCGGAAACCGGATTCAGGGACCGCCGGAGCGACGTCGACCTTATGGCCGATCTCGGCGTGACGACGGTGCGCTTTCCGATCCTGTGGGAAGCGGTGGCGCCCGAAAGCCCGGACAAGCTCGACTTCGCCTGGACCGACGACCGGCTGGCGATGCTTCGCGAGCGCGGGATAAAGGTCATCGGAGGGCTCCTCCACCACGGCTCGGGCCCGAAATATACCGAGCTGCTCGATCCCGATTTTCCCAAGAAGCTCGCCGACTATGCCGCCAGGGTCGCCGATCGCTATCCCTGGATCGAGATGTGGACTCCGGTCAACGAGCCGCTCACCACGGCGCGCTTCTCGGCCCTGTACGGCCACTGGTACCCGCACAGCCGGAATTACGGCGCCTTCCTTCGGGCGCTGGTGAACCAGTGCAAGGGGACGTTCGAGGCGATGCGCGCGATCCGCGAGCGAATCCCGGGCGCCAAGCTCGTCCAGACCGAGGATCTCGGCAAGACCTTCTCGACGGCGCCGCTGCGCTACCAGGCGATCCATGAGAACGATCGCCGCTGGCTGAGCCTCGACCTGCTGTGTGGCCGGGTCGACGAGCGTCACCCCTTCTTCGCCTGGCTGCGTGGGGCCGGAGTCGGCTACAGCGCGCTCGACCGGCTGGCGACGGGGGAGTGCAGGCCCGACATATTGGGTATCAACCACTATCTCACCAGCGAGCGCTTCCTCGACCACCGGATGCATCTCTATCCGGCGCATTTCCACGGCGGCAACGGCCGCGACAGCTACGCCGACGCCGAGGCGGTGCGGGTCAAGCGGCTCGAGGACGATACCGGATTCGCCCCCCGGCTCCGCGAGGCCTGGGACCGTTACGGAATCCCGATCGCGATCACCGAGGTCCATCACGGCTGCCACCGCGACGAGCAGCTGCGCTGGTTCGCCGAGGTCTGGGAGACGGCGACCCAGCTTCGCTCGGAGGGCATGGATCTGCGCGCGGTCACGCTCTGGTCCATGTTCGGCAACGTCGACTGGCGCTTCCTTCTCACCCAGAGCAACGGATTCTACGACACTGGCGCCTTCGACGCTCGAAGCGGCACGCCCCGGCCGACGGTGATCGCCCAGGCGGCCAGGGCCTATGCCAGAGGCGAGACGTTCGACCATCCGGCGCTCGACTCGCCCGGCTGGTGGCGGCGGCCGCCCCGTCTGTATCCGTGGAGCGGGAGCTGCAAGAAGCCTGCCTGCGACGACGGCCGCAAGCTGCTGATCACCGGGGCTACGGGCACGCTCGGCAATGCTTTCGCCCTCCTCTGCGAGGAGCGGGCCCTGCCCTTCTCCCTCACAGGCCGGGACGAGATGGACCTTTGCGATCCGCGCTCGATCGCCCGCGCCCTGAAGCGCCACAGGCCCTGGGCGGTGATCAACACCGCCGGCTTCGTCCGCGTCGCCGACGCGGAGCGGGAGGTGGAGGCTTGCATGGCGGCCAATGCCGAAGGCGCGGCGGCAATTGCCGAGGCCTGCGCGACCGCCGGCGTGCCGCTCGTCACCTTCTCGTCCGACCTCGTCTTCGACGGCCGCCTCGGCCGCCGCTACCATGAGGAGGACGAGACGGGCCCGGCGACCGTCTACGGGCGGAGCAAGGCGGAGGCGGAGAGGCGGGTCATGGCCGCCGGCGGCAAGGCGCTGGTGGTGCGGACCAGTGCCTTCTTCGGCCCCTGGGACCGCTACAATTTCGCGTGGCACGTGCTTTCGACCCTCGCCCGAGGCGAGACGGTGCGGGCCTGCTCGAGCAGTCGGGTCTCGCCGACCTATGTGCCGGACCTGTGCCACGCGACGCTCGACCTTCTGATCGATGGCGAGACGGGGCTCTGGCATCTCGCCAACGACGGCGAGCTGAGCTGGTTCGACTTTGCCCGCCGGGTGGCGGAAGGCGCGGGCTACGATCCGGCGCTGGTGGTCGCGGAGGAAGGGCCCGCGGAGGCGAGCACGGCGCTGACCAGCAAGCGCGGGATGATGCTGAGGAGCTTCGATTCGGCGCTCGAGGATTTCCTCAGGTCGGTGACGATCGAGGAAGAGACCGCGGTGGCGGCGGAATAATCCTCCCCATGCGAAGCATGGGGAGGGGGACCATGCGAAGCATGGTGGAGGGGTAGAAGGCGCGGAACTGGTGGGTTCGCGCGCGCTCAGCGGAATCTACGGCAGCTACCCCTCCACCATGCTTCGCATGGTCCCCCTCCCCACCGGCTTCGCCGGCAGGGAGGATGATCCGGCTATTCCGCAGCCTCCGTCCACATCGAGCCGCGGCTTCCGCCGGCTTCGATCCGACGGGCGGCGTCGAGGCGGCGGAAGGCGGTGAGCGCCTGGCCGACGACCTGGTCCATATTGTAGTAGCGGTAGGTGGCGAGGCGGCCGACGAAGGTGACGCCCGGGGTCGAATCCGCAAGCGCCTCGTACTTCTTGAACAGCGCCTGGTTCTCCGCCCGCGGGATCGGATAATAAGGATCGCCCTCCGCCGACGGATATTCATAGGTGATGCTGGTCTTGGCGTGGCTCTGGCCGGTCAAATGCTTATACTCGGTGATCCGGGTATAGGGCACCTGAGGATCCGGGTAGTTCACGACCGCGACCGGCTGATATTGCCCCTGGTCGACGATCTTGTGCTCGAAGCGGAGGCTCCGGTAGGGCAGCTTGCCGAACCGGAAGTCGAAATATTCGTCGATCGGACCGGTGAAGACGAGGTGTCCGGCATCGATCTCGTCGACGATGTCCTTGTAATCCGTCGAGAGCAGCACATCGATGTTCGGATGGTCGAGCATGCGGTTGAACATGGCGGTGTAGCCGTGCTTCGGCATGATCTGGTGCTTGTCGCCGAAATAGCGGTCGTCGGTGTTGGTCCGGGTCGGGATCCGCGCCGTCACCGCCTTGTCGAGGCCGGAGGGGTCGATGCCCCACTGCTTCCTGGTATAGCCCTGGAAGAAGAGCTCGTAGAGCTCGCGCCCGACCGCCGAGATGACCACGTCCTCGGACGTCCTGATCTCCGCGACCGGCTCGGCCCGCGAGGCGAGATAGGCCGCGGCGTCCTCGTCGGTCTCGAGGTCGAGGCCGAACAGCAGGTTGAGCGTCGTCCGGTTGATCGGGATCGGAACCAGCTGGCCGCGCACCTCGGCGAGCACCTTGTGCTCATAGGGCCGCCACTCGGTGAATTGCGACAGATAGTCGACGATCTCGTCCGAATTGGTGTGGAAGATGTGCGGCCCATATTGGTGGATGAGCACGCCCGCCTCGTCGAGATGGTCGTAGGCGTTCCCGCCGACATGCGGGCGCCGGTCGACGACCAGCACGCGCGCGTCGTGCTGGCTGGCGAGCCGCTCGGCGATCACCGAGCCGGCGAAGCCGGCGCCGACGACGAGATAGTCGTAGGACTTCTTGGCCGCCGACTTGACGATGTTCGGACCCGCATCGGGCAGCGCGATCGCCTCGTGGACCAGCCCCGCCATCCGGGCGTAGGTGATGTCCCAGCTCAGATTGGCGAGCTTGAGGTCGACCTCGTTCAGCCAGTCGTCGCCGCCGCGGACCAGCGCCAGCGCCTGCTCGCAGCCCTTGATGAAGGCCTCCGCGCCGTCGGCGATGAAGACCGATTCCAGGTCGCCGTAATGACGGATGACGTCGGTGATCGGGGTCGACACGACCGGCCGGCCTCCGGCGAGATATTCGGGCGTCTTGGTCGGCGAGATGAACTTCGTCGAATCGTTGATCGCGAACGGCATCAACGCGACGTCCCAGCCGCCGAGATAGACCGGCAGCTCCTCATATTGCTTGTTGCCGAGATAATGGATGTTGGCCCGGTGCGGCAGGTCGGCGGGGTCGATCTTCACGACCGGCCCGACCATGACGATCGACCATTCGGGATGAGCGTCGGCGACGGCGGCGATCATCTCCAGGTCCATCCGCTCGTCGATGACCCCGTAGAAGCCGAAGCGCGGGCGCGGCAGCGAGCCCTGGTCGTCGGGCGCAGCGTCCACGGCCCGTGCCCGACCGAAATGGGCGCGGTCGACGCTGGACGGGAAGGGATGGATGTTGGGGTGGAGACCCTTCTTGGCCTCGTACAGGCTGTAGCCGCCGGTAAAGACGACGTCGGCGCCGGCCAGCAGCTCCCGCTCCAGGCCGAGAAGCTCGGGCGGGGCGAAGCGGAAATTGGCGAGCTCGTCCATGCAGTCGTAGACGGTGCAGGCCGCCTCGACGTGCCTCGAGAAGGGCAGCATCATCGGCGTGTAGTACCAGCGCACCAACGGCCCCTGCTCGCCGGCGAGGTAGGAATCGAGCAACGTCTTGAGGGTCGACTCGCGCTCATCGGCCGAGAGCGTCTCGGGGAGCGACGGAGTCACCACGATCACGCCCGTCTCGGCGCAGGTACGGACCCCCAGCGCGGGCTCCATTTCAGCCAGAGCCGCCTCGGGCTCCTCCCAGAAGATCACCCTGCCCGCCTCGGCGAACCGGCTCATCAGATGCTGCGGCCGCTGGAAGACGAAATTCCATCGGAGGTGGGAGAAGCAGATGAGCGTATGGTTCGTTTCGGGCTGGGGCGCGAAATGGCTCTGCCCCAGCGTCGAGGCGGTCGATAACGTGATCAACGCGATTATACCTTATGGTTTGAAGAACTTGCGTAGAACGTCAATTTCACGTGCCGAGTTCCCGCATTGCAGCATGAATCTCACTGATCCAGTTAAGGATTGAGGCCGCTTGTTTCGCCACCGGGACATTCCGCGTCCGATTCGAATTGTATGATTTATTTAACCCCTCATCCCGGCTGAAGCCAGGACCTCGGGAGACCCGCCGCGACTTCTCGACCTGAGGTCCCGGCTTTCGCCGGGATGACGCTAATCGCCCAGGGCCGCCTTCAGCTCATCCAGCCACGGCTTCGCATTCCCGTCCGAAGGCGCCCGCCAGTCCCCCCGCGGGCTCAGCGCTCCGCCGGCGGAGACCTTAGGCGAGTTGGGGATTGCGGTGCGCTTGAACTGGCTGATCTGGAAGAAGCGGTAGAGGAAGACCTCCAGCCATTTGCGGATCGTGGGTAAATCGTAGGCGCGCTTCAGCGCGTCGGGATAGCCGAGCGGCCAATGGCCTTCCTCCACGTCGCGCCAGGCCTGCCAGGCGAGGAAGGCGACCTTGGACGGCGGCTGCCCCGAGCGGAGGATGTGGAACAGGAAGAAATCGTGGAGCTCGTAGGGGCCTATCGTCCCCTCGGTCGACTGCATCTCGCCCTTGTCGTCGGCCGGGATCAGCTCGGGCGAGATCTTGGTGGCGAGGATTGCCTCCAATATGGTGTTCGTATCGGAGTCGAATTGTCCGGTCTTGACCGCCCAGCGGATCAGATACTGGATCAGGGTCTTGGGCACCCCGGCATTGACGCCATAGTGGCTCATCTGGTCGCCGACGCCGTAGGTCGACCAGCCCAGGGCGACCTCGGACAAATTGCCGGTGCCGATGACGAAGCCTTTGCGCTGGTTGGCGAGCCGGAACAGATAGTCGGTCCGAAGCCCCGCCTGAACGTTCTCGAAGGCGATGTCGTAGACCGGTTTCCCCTCGGCGAAGGGGTGCTTCATGTCCTTCAGCATCTGCATCGCCGCCGGGCGGATGTCGATCTCCTCGCCGACGATGCCCAGGGCCCGCATCAGCGCCCAGGCATTGCCCTTCGTCGTGTCGCCGGTGGCGAAGCCGGGCATGGTGAAGCCGAGGATGGTGGACCTCGGCAGCTTCAGGAAATCGCACATCTTGGCGGCGACGACGAGGGCGTGGGTCGAATCGAGGCCGCCCGAGACCCCGATGACGAGGTGGCTTCCGCTGGTCGCCTGGAAGCGGCGGGCAAGGCCCTGAACCTGGATGTTAAACGCCTCGTAGCAGTCGGAATCGAGCTGCTCCGGCCGGTTCGGCACATAGGGGAAGCGGCGATAGCGGCGCCTGAACCCAATATCGGCCAAGGTCGGCTTGTGCTCGAAATGGATCCGGCGGGCGCTCTTCTCCGGATGGCCGGCGGCGACGGCATTGTCGTTGAAGGTCGGCATCCGCATCCGCTCGAGCCGCAGGCGCTGGGCGTCGACGTCGGCGACGCACAGCTCCGGCTCGGGGTCGAAGCGGCTCGAATCGCAGAGCAATTCGCCGAGCTCGTAGATCGACGCCTGACCGTCCCAGGCGAGGTCGGTGGTGCTCTCCCCCGGCCCCGAGGCGGCGTAGACATAGGCGGCGCAGCAGCGGCTCGACTGCGAGGCGCAGAGCAATTTGCGCTCGTCCGCCTTGCCGATGGTGATGTTGGAGGCCGAGAGGTTGCACAGGATCAGCGCGCCCGCGAGCGCGCCCACCGTCGAGGGCGGCTGCGGCGCCCAATAATCCTCGCAAATCTCGACGTGGAAGATGAAGTCGTCGAGATCCTCGGCGGCGAAGATCAGGTCGGTGCCGAACGGCACGATCTCGCCGGCGACCGCGATGTCGATCCCGTTCAGACCGATCCCCGAGACGAACCAGCGTTTCTCGTAATATTCGCGGTAATTGGGCAGGAAGCTCTTCGGAACCACGCCCAGGATCCGGCCCTTCGAGACGACCAGGGCGCAATTGTAGAGGCGGCCGTTGCGCCTCAGCGGCGCTCCGATGACGAAGACCGGGCCGAGCTTGGCGGCGGAGTCGCGGAAGCGGGCAATGCCGTCCTCCACCGCGTCGAGGAAGGCCTCCTGCAGGAACAGGTCGTCGACCGCGTAGGAAGAGATGTTGAGCTCCGGATAGACGACGAGGTCGCAGCCCCTGCGGTCCGCCTCCTCGGCCAGAGCGATGGCCTGGTCGACGTTGAAGCCGACTTCGCCCGAGGAGCCGGTCGGACTCGCGGCGGAGACCCGGACGAAGCCATGCCGGTGGATCGCCTCGAACGGCGCTTTCTTGGCCATCACAGCATCTCCGTCATCAACTCAACGGCGACCTTCATGCATTTGACCCGCGTAGCACCTCTGCCGCCGGGACCGAAATGCTCCTCGCGGTGGGCGGTGGCGCGCCCGGCGCGGGCGCAGCCGAAATGGACGAGGCCGGGCTCGTCGCCCTTGTCGGCGAAACCGGTGATCGCGACGGCGATATTGGCCCGGGAGCGCTCCACCGCGCCTTCGGCCATCGCCATCGCCACCTCGCGCGAGACGGCGCCCTTCTCGCGGATGAGGTCCATCGGCACTCCCAGCATCTCGTTCTTGGCCTCGTTGGTGTAGGTGACGAAGCCGCGCTCGAAGGCGTGGGCCACGCCCTGCACGTCGGTCAGAAGCGAGGCGAGCATCCCGCCGGTGCAGCTTTCCGCGGTCGCCAGGCGCAGGTTCCGCTCCGAGGCTTTCTCGAGCAGTCGGCGGGTCGCCTCCTCGGTCTCGTCGGGGAGCAGGGGCGAAAGGGTCTCGGTATCGTTCAAAACTCTTCTCTCACGGGCTTGCCGCCAAGGAACCGGTCCCTAGCGCCGAATGTTCCAGAGCCCAAACGAGGAGAGCGACGAGATGGTTACCGAACGCAAGATGGACGCCACCCACCTGCTGACCGAGGATCACCGCAAGGTCGAGGAGCTGTTCGAGCAGTTCGAGAAGGCGGACGGCGACGGCCGCAAGGAGAAGCTCGCACGCCAGATCTGCACCGAGCTCAAGGTCCACACGATGCTCGAGGAGGAGATCTTCTACCCCGCGCTGCGCGGCAAGATCGAGGATGACGACCTCGACGAGGCCTATGTCGAGCATGACGGCGCCAAGATGCTCATCAACGAAATCGAGGGGGGCGGCCCGGACGACGATTTCTACGAGGCCAAGGTCAAGGTGCTGATGGAGCAGGTCGAGCACCATGTCGAGGAGGAGGAGAAGTCGCGCGGCAACCTCTTCCAGCAGGCCCGGGCGACCGACGTCGATCTGGAGGCGCTCGGCCGTCAGATGGCGGCCCGCAAGGAGGAGCTGATGCGGCTCGCCGATGCCGAGGGCCTGCCCCCGGCTCAGCCCGCGACGATGACTTCGGAGGGCTGAATGAGGCGCAAGGGGGCTGTCGTCACCGGAATCGCCGCCACCGTCGCGGCGGGTCTCGGCTATCTCGCGACGACGCTCTGGCGCC
>DASVVM010000125.1:0-16088 GCA_036386555.1 Allosphingosinicella sp. | reverse complement strand
GCCTCCGCGACAAAGGCCGACCCCACAAACAGGCCCTCGTCGCCTGCGCTCGAAAGCTCCTCATCTTCGTCAACACCGTCCTCGCCAGAGGCTCCGCCTGGCAAAAACAAACCGCAATCAGCTAATGGTTGCTGAACTTGTTTCAGGGCCCAGTTTCGAGCATCGCGGTCATCGAGCTGGATGCTGAAGCAAGTTCAGCATGACGACGGAGTTTCCATGGGTTTTCGTTGCGGTATCGTCGGCCTGCCGAATGTCGGCAAATCGACCCTGTTCAATGCGCTGACCGAGACGGCGGCGGCCCAGGCGGCCAATTATCCCTTCTGCACGATCGAGCCGAACGTCGGGCGCGTCGCGGTGCCCGATCCGAGGCTCGACGAGATCGCCCGGATCGCCAGATCGGCGCAGGAGATCGAGACCCAGCTCGAGTTCGTCGACATCGCCGGGCTGGTGCGCGGCGCCTCCAAGGGCGAGGGGCTGGGCAACCAGTTCCTCGGCAACATCCGCGAGGTCGACGCCATCGTCCATGTGCTTCGCTGCTTCGAGGGCGGCGACGTCACCCATGTCGAGGGCCGGGTCGATCCCGTCGCGGACGCGGATACGGTCGAGACCGAATTGATGCTGGCCGACCTGGAGAGCCTGGAGAAGAGGGTCCCCGCTCTCGCCAAGAAGGCGCAGCAGGGTGACAAGGAGGCCAAGGTGCAGGCGTCGGTGCTCGGCCAGGCGCTGGGGCTGCTGCGGGACTCGAAGCCGGCCCGGCTGACCGAGCCGAAGGATGCGGAAGAGAAGATCGCTCTGGAGCGGGCGCAGCTGCTCACCGCCAAGCCGGTCCTCTATGTCTGCAACGTCGACGAAGGCGACGCGGCCGGCGGCAACTCTCACAGCGCCCGGGTCTTCGCGAAGGCCGCGGCGGAAGGCGCCGGGGCAGTCGTCATCTCGGCCGCGATCGAGGCCGAGATCGCGACCATGGACCCGGCGGACCGGCCCGAGTTCCTCAAGGACCTGGGGCTGGAGGAGACCGGCCTCGCCCGGGTGATCCGCGCCGGCTACGACCTCCTCCACCTCATCACCTTCTTCACCGCGGGCCCGAAGGAATCCCGGGCGTGGACGGTGGAGAAGGGCTCGAAGGCGCCGCAGGCGGCGGGGGTCATCCACACCGATTTCGAGCGCGGGTTCATCCGCGCCGAAACCATCGCCTATGAGGATTTCGTGAAGTTCGGCGGCGAGGGCGGTGCCAAGGAAGCCGGCCGGATGCGCTCCGAGGGCAAGGAATATGTCGTCCAGGACGGCGACGTCATGCTGTTCCGATTCAACGTGTGAGGATGGAGCGGCGCCTGCTCCAGCTCGCGGTTGCGCTGGGCTGCGTCGTGCCGTTTCTGGCGGGCGGATCGGGAATGATCGGCGGTCCGGCCTTCCTGAGCGGCGTAGCAAGCGACGTGCCGGCCGATCTCGACAGCCACTTCCGCTACCTCTCCGGCCTCCTCTTCGCCATCGGCCTCGCCTTTGCGAGCTGCATCCCGGGGATCGAGCGCAGGACGGCGCGATTCAGGCTGCTCGCCTTGCTGGTCTTCATCGGCGGGCTTGGCCGGCTTCTCGGGCTGGTCTCGTCCGGGATGCCGGGGACGGGCCATATGTTCGGCCTGGCAATGGAGCTCGTGGCGGTACCGCTGCTCGTCCTCTGGCAGGCGCGGGTGGCCGCGAGGCCGGAATGAACCTCTACAGCCTGTTCCGCGTCCGCTTCCCGGCCGATACGGAGGCACCCTTCCTGATCGAACCGAACGGGAGCGAGCTCTCCTACGCCGCGCTGGATGAGAAGACCGGATGCCTCGCCTCTCGCCTCGCGGAGCTGGGAGTCGGCCCCGGCGACCGGGTTGCGGTCCAAGCGGAGAAGAGCGTCCCGGGCCTTCTGCTCTACCTCGCCACGCTCCGCGCCGGAGCGGTCCACCTGCCGCTCAACCCCGCCTATACCGCGGCCGAGGTCCGCTATTTCATCGAGGATTCCGAGCCGGCGCTGTTCGTCGGCGATCCGGAGCGCGGCGCGGCGGCGCGAAGGACCGAGACTCTGGAGATGCTGGTCTCGGAAGCTCGGCCGGCAGCCGGGTTCGAGGATATCAAACGCTCGCCGGACGACCTCGCCGCGATCCTCTACACCTCGGGCACGACCGGCCGCTCGAAGGGCGCGATGCTGACCCACTCGAACCTCGCTTCCAATGCGGAGACGCTGCGCGAGGCCTGGCGGTTCACTGCGGCGGACCGGCTGCTCCACGCTTTGCCGATCTTCCACACCCACGGCCTGTTCGTCGCCACCAACGTGACCCTGCTCGCCGGCGGGTCGATGCTGTTCCTGCCGGCCTTCGACTTGACCGAGATCGTCCGGCTGCTGCCGCGCGCAACGACGATGATGGGTGTTCCGACTTTCTACACCCGCCTGCTCGCCCACCCGGCTTTCACCCGGGAGCTGACGGAGCATATGCGCCTGTTCGTGTCGGGCTCGGCCCCCCTCTCGGCCGAGACCCACCGCGAGTTCGAGGCCCTCACCGGCCACCGCATCCTCGAACGCTACGGCATGACCGAGACCAACATGAACACATCCAACCCCTATGAGGGGCCTCGCGTGCCGGGAAGCGTCGGCCCTCCGCTGCGCGGAGTGGAGATCCGGATCGCAGATCCGGCGACGGGCGCGGAGCTGCCGCAGGGCGAGGTCGGGGTGATCGAGATCCGCGGCCCGAACGTCTGCAAGGGCTATTGGCGGATGCCGGAGAAGACGGCCGAGGCGTTCCGCGACGACGGCTACTTCATCTCCGGCGACCTCGGCCTGATCGACCGGGCCGGCTACGTCCGGATCGTGGGCCGCGAGAAGGACCTCGTCATCACCGGTGGACTCAACGTTTATCCGGCGGAGGTGGAAACGGCGATCGAGGCGATCGACGCAGTAGCGGAATGCGCGGTGATCGGGGTTCCCCATCCCGATTTCGGTGAGGGGGTTGTGGCGGCGGCGATTGCGCGTCCGGGTAGGGAGCTGGAGGAAGAATCGATCCTGAGCGCGCTGGCGGAGAGCCTCGCCAGCTACAAACGGCCCAAACGGATCTTCATCCTCGACGCCTTGCCGCGCAACGCCATGGGCAAGGTTCAGAAGAATGCGCTGCGGGAGCGTTACGCGCACACCTTCGAATCGTCGTCAGCCTGAACTCGGTTCAGGGTCCGGTTCTCCGCACCGAGGCGGCTCGTCGTGGATGCTGAAACAAGCTCAGCATGACGGGGCGGGAACGACCGAGGCTAACCCAGCGCCTTTTTCAGAAGCTCGTTGACCACGCCCGGATTGGCCTTGCCCTGCATCGCCTTCATCACCTGGCCGACGAAGAAGCCGAAGAGCTTGTCCTTGCCGCCTCTATATTCGGCGACCTTGTCGGGGTTGGCGGCGAGGATTTCGGCGATGGCGGAGTCGATGGCGCCGGTGTCGCTGGTTTGCTTGAGGCCGCGTTCCTCCACGATCCGGGCCGGATCGTGGCCGGTCTCGAGCATGATCTCGAAGACCTGCTTGGCGAGCGTTCCGGAAAGCGTGCCCTCGGCGGTGAGGCGGAGCAATTCGGCCGCCTGGGCCGGGGTGACGGGGCTTTCCTCGATGGTCTTGCCGAGGCGGTTCAGGGCGCCGAACAGGTCGGAGGTGACCCAGTTGCCGGCGCGCTGGGCATGCTCTTCGCCGAGCGTCTCGAGCAGGGACTCGAACCAGCGCGCCGTCGTGACGTCGGCGGTCAGGACGCCGGCATTGTAGGCGGAAAGGCCGAGGCCGCGCTCGTAGCGGCGCCGCTTGGCGTCGGGGAGCTCGGGCAGCGAGGCCCGGCAGTCCTCCAGGAAGCCGTCGGTCAGCTCGACCGGAAGCAGGTCCGGATCGGGGAAATAGCGGTAATCGTGCGCCTCCTCCTTGGAGCGGAGGCTTCGGGTCTCGCACTTGTCAGGGTCCCAGAGGCGGGTCTCCTGGACGATCGAGCCGCCGCCCTCGATCACGTCGACCTGGCGGTTCGCCTCATGCTCGATCGCGGCCATGATGAAGCGGACCGAATTGACGTTCTTGGTCTCCGTCCGGGTGCCGAGCGGGCCGCCCGGCTTGCGCACGCTGACGTTGACGTCGGCGCGCATCGAACCCTGCTCCATATTGCCGTCGCAGCTTCCGACATAGCGCAGGATCGCTCTCAGCTTCCGGATGTAAGCCCCTGCTTCCTCGGGGCTTCTCATGTCGGGTTTCGACACGATCTCCATCAGGGCCACGCCCGAGCGGTTGAGGTCGACATAGGAGAAGCTGGGATGCTGGTCGTGCATGAGCTTGCCCGCGTCCTGCTCGAGATGGATGCGCTCGACCCCGACGCGCTTGGCCGAGCCCTCGTCCTTGTCGTCGAGCAATATCTCGATCTCGCCCTCGCCGACGATCGGATGGTAGAGCTGGCTGATCTGATAGCCCTGCGGAAGGTCGGCGTAGAAATAATTCTTCCGGTCGAAGCGCGACCAGGGGTTGATCTTCGCTTCCAGCGCCATTCCGGTGCGGACCGCCTGCCGGATGCATTCGGAATTGGGCACCGGAAGCATTCCGGGCATCGCCGCGTCGACCAGGCTGACCTGGCTGTTCGGCTCGGCGCCGAACTCGGTGGAGGCGCCGGAGAAAAGCTTGGCGTTGGAGGTGACCTGGGCGTGGACCTCGAGGCCGATCACCACCTCCCATTCGCCGGTCGCGCCCTGGATCCGGTAATCAGTCATGGCGGGTTCTCCTCGTCCTCCCCGTGGGCGAAGCCCATGGGGAGGGGGACCATGCGAAACATGGTGGAGGGGCGACAGGCGCGGTCGGCCCCTCCACCGCACTTCGTGCGGTCCCCCTCCCCATCGCTTCGCGACGGGGAGGACTGCCGAGGAACCCGGTCACCACCATGCCTCCGCCCTCGCCGTGAAGCCGGCGCGTTCCTCCAACGCCAGCGCCGCGTTCAGCACGCCCTGCTCGTCCAGCGCCCTTCCGACCAGCTGGAGACCGAGCGGAAGGCCCTCGTCGTTCAGCCCCGCGGGGACGGAGATGGCGGGAAGGCCGGCGAGGCTGGCGGGGACGGCGAAGACGTCGTTCAGGTACATGGCGATCGGGTCGGCGCTCTTCTCGCCGAGCGCGAAGGCGGCGGAGGGCGCGGTCGGGGTGAGGATGAGGTCGCATTTCTCCCAGACCCGCTCGAAATCGCGGGCGATCAGCGCCCTCACCTTCTGGGCCCGGTTGAAATAGGCGTCGTAGAAGCCGGCCGAGAGGACGTAGGTGCCGATCATGATCCGGCGCTTGACCTCGGCGCCGAAGCCGGCGGCCCGGGTCGCCTCGTACATGTCGGTGAGGTTGCCGCTCTCGGGCGCCACGCGGCGGCCGTAGCGGACGCCGTCGTAGCGGGCGAGGTTGGACGAGGCCTCGGCAGGGGCGATGATGTAGTAGGTGGGCAGCGCATATTTGGTATGCGGGAGGGAGACTTCGACGATCTCGGCGCCGGCGTCGCGCATCAATTCGATGCCCTTTTCCCAGACCTGGTCGATCTCGGCGGGGACTCCGTCGATCCGATATTCCTTCGGGATTCCGATCCTCTTGCCTCGGACGTCGCTGCTGAGCGCCGCTTCCCAGTTCGGAACCGGCAGGTCGAGCGAGGTCGAATCCTTCGGGTCGAAGCCGGCCATGGCTTCGAGCAGGATCGCGCAATCGCGAACGTCGCGCGCCATCGGCCCCGCCTGGTCGAGGCTCGAGGCGAAGGCGACGATTCCCCAGCGCGAGCAGCGCCCGTAGGTCGGCTTGATCCCGGTGATCCCGACGAAGGCGGCGGGCTGGCGGATCGAGCCGCCGGTGTCGGTGCCGGTGACTCCCGGAGCCAGCCGCGCCGCCACGGCCGCCGCCGAGCCGCCGGAGCTTCCGCCGGGGGTGAGCGCGGCATTGCCGCCGTCGCTTCGCCGCCACGGCGAGAGGACCGGCCCCCAGGCGCTGGTCTCGTTGGAGGAGCCCATCGCGAACTCGTCCATGTTGAGCTTCCCGAGCATGCCCGCGCCCGCAGCGAAGAGGTTGGCGCTCACCGTCGATTCGTAGCGCGGCTCGAAACCCTCGAGAATCCGGCTGCCGGCCGTGGTTGCCACGCCCTCGGTGGCGAACAGGTCCTTGATCCCGAGCGGGACTCCCGAAAGCGGCTTCAGTTCGCCGGAGGCCCGGGCGGAATCGGCGGCGTCGGCCGCGGCGAGGGCGTGGTCCGGGGTCTCGACGGTGAAGGCGTTGAGCCCCCTGCCCTTCTCGACCGCGGCGCTGAACGCTCCGGCGACCTCGCGCGCGGAGAAGGCGCCGTCGCGCACCCCGTCACGGATCGCGGCGATCCCGAGGTCGGTGAGGTTCATCTCGTCACCCCGGCGCAAGCCGGGGCCTCGGGGAGACCCGCCGTGACTTTCCGGCCTGCGGTCCCGGCTTTCGCCGGGATGACGGGAGAGCAGCTCATTCGATCACCTTCGGCACGGCGAAGAAGCCGTGCTCCGCCGCCGGCGCGTTGGCGAGCACGTCGTCGCGCTTGCCGCCGTCGGTGACGACATCGTCGCGCAGGCGGAGCGTGTTGGGGATGACGGCGGTCATAGGCTCGACGCCCTCTACGTCCACTTCCTGGAGCTGCTCGACCCAGCCGAGGATATTGTTCAGCTCGGGCGCGAGCGCCTCGACCTCGGAGTCGGAGACGGCGATCCGGGCAAGCTTCGCGATGTGGCGGACGGTGGCGGCGTCGACGGACATGCGGGCGCGCTAGCATCCACGCTGCAACGCGGCAAGGAGCCCTATTCGAACGGCTCCCCGAGCGGCTGCCCGTCGACATAGAGCTGCTGCCGTCGGACGATGCGGATCTCGACCGCGCCCTTGTCGATGTCGCGAGAGGTGGGGCGGGACGGCGCGGCCGGCGGCGCCGGGAGCCGCTGCATCCAGGTCCCGTCCGGGAGCGCCTCGAAGAGATGAAAGCAGGAGTCGCAGCCGGCTCGGAGGGCCACGGCGCGGTTCGGCCCCAGGAACACCACTCGGCACCCGTCGCCCTGGCACAGGCTGGCACGGCCGATCAGGTCGGCCAGCGGTGGCGGAACCGCGGCACCCCCGTCGGCCGTAATCGTCACCGGCCGGCGGCGCGGCGCGGCGGGCTCGGTCGATGCCACAGCCCACCGGCTGGCGGCCCGCAACGCCTCGCGGGCACGCTGGCGGAGGACGAGGTCTTGGCCGGTGGCGAGCCGCTCGAGAGCGCGGCGGCCCGACGGGCCGAAGTCGAAGCGGAGCGCCGCCCAGTCGAACCTGTCGGGAGCGATCCGCCCGGATTGCAGGCGGGCAAGCTGGTCCCGGGTCGAAATCGCTCCGAAGCTGACTATGGGGAGCGCGAGGAACAGGGCGAGCAGGCAGATTCCGATGGCGATACGAAGGTTGAGGGTGCGCAGCAGCGCCGGCCAGCCCGCCCGGCCGCGGATAATTGCGAAGAGATACGCCGTTGCTCCGGCAACGGTGATGGCGATGAACACCGCCGCCCACAGCCGATCGGGGGTGAAGCCATGCTGCGCGATGCGCTTACCCGTCGAGACGGCGGCGACGATGGCAAGCGGAAGGACGACCAGGGCGAGCGCGGCCGCGGCCCAGCGGACGATCCGGGGTCGCGCTTCGTCTTCCTCCGAGCCGCTTCCGACCACCGCGTTGATCAGGACGACCGCGCCGAGGATGCAGACGAGCAGGATCGGGGTCGTCGCCCGGGTCTGATCCCACAGCGGCTCGAGGCCGGTGAAAGGGAGCGCGAGAACGAAGAGGACGAGGCCGGCTGCGAGGATCGGGGCGAGGAAGGAGAGGATCGCCGTTGCGACCCGCTGCAAGGTGTCGACGATCTTGTCTCGATCCCTGAGCAGTCCGATCGCGGCGCCTAGCGTGCCGCCGATGAGCAGCCAGGGGAACCAGGGTTTCTGAAGCAGGTCGTGAAGCAGTGCGATGCCGATCAGCTGGAACAGCTCGGAAAGCAGCAGGACGAGCAGGAAGGTGATGAGAACGAAGCCCCAGGCGACGAACCAGAGGACGATGTTGGTAAGGATATGGGCATGGACCGTCCGGTAATCGAGATTCCACCGGCCGGCGTCGCGCGAGGCCTGGAAGAGCGGGACGGCGATGACGAGGGCGAGCAGCGCGGAGGCGAGCTGCCAGCCTTCGCCGGCGCCCCAATATTCGGGATGCCCGTTCCACCAGGTGACGAAGCCGACGACGAGTCCGGCCGAGAGCGCGAACAGGACCGACCACAGCCAGCGCGGACGTTCGAGCGAGAAAGCGAAGACGATCCCGCCCGATGCGAGAGCCGCCCCGCCGCTCATCTTCAGCGGGCTGTCCGTCCATTGCCAAGGCTCCGGACCCCGGGTGAGCAAATGAATGGTCAGCGCCAAGGCGGCTCCGAGCGCGAGAAGGAGCATTGCGCGTAGCGGCCAGGGCTCGTGCGCGATCGGCTCCGCTTCGGTCATTCGTTCCTCCACCGCAACAACGCTTCTAGAGCTTGCATTCGAAACTACCATCCGCTTGTGCAGCGGCGATGCAGGCGGGGAGGATTTGATGCTGGCGCGGCGGTTCCTATGGGTGGTGGCGGGCCTGACCATGCTCGTCATGGCTGGGGCGCTCGTCTACCGGCTGTTCGGCGCCGAGCTGATGCGCTTCACGATGGTGCCGTCGGCCAAGTTCGAAGGCGGGCCGCCACCCGCGCCCAAGGCTTATGCCGACAAGAGGCTGTGGATCGCCCGGCCGGACCTGCCTGACAGCCCGGCGCTGTGGATGCCGACGGGCCTGCAGCGCGAAGGCGTGCCGGTCGCTTCGGCGTTCTTCATCCACCCTACCTCCTATCTGCAGAAGGCGCACTGGAATGCTCCGCTCGCCGATCCGGAGTCGCAATGGCGTGCGAAGCTCTTCGTCCAGAGCCAGGCGAGCGTGTTCAACGGCGTCGCCGACATCTGGGCCCCCAAATACCGGCAGGCGACCTTCGGCGCCTTCCTCACCACCAAGGCGGAAGCGCAAAAGGCGCTCGACTTCGCCTACCGCGACGTCGCCGCCGCCTTCGACGAGTTTCTCGACGAAGCGCCGAAGGACAGGCCGATCATCCTCGCCGGGCACAGCCAGGGCAGCCTCCATCTGATGCGGCTCCTCGCCGAGCGGATCGCCGGCAAGCCCGAGGCGAAAAGGATCGCCGCCGCTTATGTGATCGGATGGCCGGTCTCGATCCCCGCCGACCTGCCGTCTCTCGGCCTGCCCCCCTGCGAAAGGCGCGACCAGGCGGGCTGTGTCGTCAGCTGGCAAAGCTTCGCCGAGCCGGCCGATCCCAAGCAGGTGACGGACGTCTACGACAGATCCGCGGGGAAGACCGGAATATCGCGGGCCGGATCGCCGATGCTCTGCACCAACCCGCTGACCGGAGCGCCCGGCGGCGAGGCGCCGGCGGCGGCCAATAGCGGCACGCTCATCCCCAACGCGGCCCTGACCCAGGGGGAGATCAAGGCCCCGGGCGTCCCCGCCCGCTGCGACGTGCGCGGCTTCCTTCTGATCGGCGAGAACGGCCCGGACCTCGGACCCTACGTCCTCCCGGGAAACAATTACCACGTCTACGATTACGCCCTCTTCTGGTCGAACCTGCGCTCGGACGCGGCGGCGCGGGTGAAGGCGTTCGGGGCGGGGAAGTGAGGGATGTCTTCTTCTCCCCTCCCTGGAAGGGAGGGGCCGGGGGTAGGTCCGCCGAAGGCGGCCGAAACTCCGAGTCCGGAAAGTCTCGCTGCGCTCGCCTACCCACCCCCAGCCCCTCCCTTCCAGGGAGGGGAGAATGATCACGCCCTTCGCTGCCGAGTATAGAGATGCTCTTCCCGAGGGCGGCCGCCTGCTCGGTCTCGACGTCGGGACGAAGACGATCGGACTTGCGCTGTGCGATGCCTACTGGACGATCGCCACGCCGGCGGAGCTGCTCCAGCGGGGCAAGTTCGGCAAGGACCTGGAGAAGCTCCGGGCCCTGGCCGACGCCCAGCGGGTCACCGGCCTGGTCGTCGGGCTTCCGCTGAATCTCGACGGAAGCGATTCGCCGCGGACCCAGTCGGTGCGGGCCTTCGCCCGCAATTTGGAGCCGCTGGGCCTCCCGATCCTGCTGTGGGACGAGCGCTGGTCGACCCAGGCCGTCACCCGCACCCTTCTCGACGCCGACGCGAGCAGGGCGCGCCGCGCGGAGCTGGTCGACAAGATGGCGGCCGCCTACATTCTCCAGGGCGCGATCGACGCTTTGACGATGGGCTAGGCTCCGAGGCGGCGGAGCGCCTCCTTCATCGCCGCCCGGAATTCGGCGCGGTCGTAAATGTCGTTGTGGCCGGCGCCGGGGATCGTCCTGTCGTAGACGATTCGGCCGGCGGCGCGGCGGAGGCCGTCGGTGCGCGGCGGCGGAATGAGGGTGTCGCGTTCGGCGGCGATGATCGCCGTCGGAACGGCGGATCCCCGGAGCTGCTCGGCCGGCTTCATCTCATGACGGAAGAGCCAGCGCACCGGCAGCCAGGGATATTGGCCCGCAGCGACCTCTTTCAGCGAATCGAACGGAGTGACCAGGATCAGGCCGTCGAGGGGCCGGCCCCGCGCCAGGCCGGCGGCGACTCCGCTGCCGACGCTGAAGCCGACTGCGACGGTCCGGGCAGGGCGAAGCCGGGCGACGGCCAGGTCGTGGACGAGCGGAGCATCGGCGAGCAGCGCCCCCGCGGCCGGGGCGCCGGTGCTGGGGCGGTAGCCGCGATAATGGAAGGTCACGACGTCCGCTTCGGGAAACAGGCCGTGAAGATAGGCGGCGGCCGTGTCGGCATTCCAGCCATTTCCTCCGAAGCCGAGGATGAGCGTGCCCGAGCGGGAGGCGGAAGGCCGGATGTGGACGCCGTGGAGGCGGTTGCCGTCGGGCGTGTCGAGGCTCAGGCGCTCGGCGCCGGGAGGGAGCGGCCCTGCGCCGCCGACGGCGCCTGCCGGAAAGAGGAGACGGGCCTGGAAGGCGAAGATCAAGGCGAGGACCGCGACGTAGAGAAAGACGGGGATGAGCAGGAGCTTCCACATGACGCCTGTCCTAACCCCCGCACGCCTCCGTCAGCGCCGGCTCGATCGCGTCGAGGGTGAAGGGCTTCGACAGGACGGGAACGCTCGCATGCGCCGCCGGCGGAGGCTCGATATGGCCGCCGGTGGCGAGGATGTATGGGACCCCCTGGGCGGCGAGGCGATCGGCGACGGGCCAGACCTGCTCGCCGTTCAGATTGACGTCGATGATGGCGATGTCGAACCCGCCCCGGCCGACCCGGTCAAGGGCCTCGGACACTGTGTCGCAGGTCCCGGCGACCGTGTGGCCCAGCGAATCGAGGAAATCCTCAAGCATCATCGCGATCAGCGGTTCGTCTTCGACGATGAGGATGGAGCGCGCGGTCACGAGGCTCGCTTAAGGCGTAACTATCGTTTGCGAAACAAGTTTTTTGACGCTTCGAGTCGCGTCAGCGACATGAAGCGTCACCCCGGCGAAAGCCGGGGTCCCAGCGACACCCGCCGAGACATCTCGTCCCGGGGCCCCGGCTTTCGCCGGGATGACTGTGCGGCCGCGGCGAGGTCCCGGCTTTCGCCGGGATGACGGCGTCGCCGAGTCCTCACTTCATCGCCAGCGCGTCCCTCGTCGCCTCCGCGAGCTTCTGGACCGAGAAGGGCTTGGCGAGGAAGGCGACCCGCTCGAGGTCGATCGACTGGCGGAGCTGCTCCTCGGCATAGCCGGAGATGAAGAGGATCGGCAGATCCGGCTGGCGAAGCCTCGCCTCGCGGGCGGTGGTCGGGCCGTCCATGGTCGGCATGACGACGTCGGAGATCATCAGGTCCACGCGCTTCTCGCGATCCAGTATCTCGATAGCCGCCTCGCCATTCTCGGCGAGGAGCACGGTGTAGCCGTGGCGGGTGAGCGCCCGTTCGGCGACCGCTCGCACCGTCGCCTCGTCCTCGACCAGCAGGATGGTGCCCGTGCCCCAGAGCTCGCCGGCCGGCTCCCTCGCCTTTCGCCCCGGCTTCGCCGCTGCCTCGGCGCGGTGGACCGGCAGGTAGATGACGAAGCTGGTGCCCTTCCCGGGCTCGCTTTCCGCGAAGATGAAGCCGCCCGATTGCTTGACGATTCCGTAGACGGTCGAAAGGCCGAGGCCCGTCCCCTTCCCCACTTCCTTGGTGGTGAAGAAGGGTTCGAAGATCTTGGGGAGGAGATGCGGCGGGACCCCGGTCCCGGTGTCCGAGACCCGGAGGGCCGTGTAGTCGGCGATCGGCAGGATCTCGCTGCCCATCCTCCGCACGTCGTCGGCGGTGACGGCGTAGGTGTGCAGGGTGAGCAGGCCCACGCTCTGGTCGTCCTTGGCCGTCATCGCGTCGCGGGCGTTGACGGCGAGGTTGACGATCACCTGCTCCAGCTGGCCCGGATCGGCCCTGACCGCGCCGAGGCCGCGCCCGTGCTTGACCTGGAGCTTGACCCGCTCCCCGAGCAGCCGCTTCAGGAGGGTCGAGACCTCGGCGATGACGTCGGGGAGCTGGAGGACCTGGGGGCGCAGGGTCTGCTGGCGGGAGAAGGCGAGAAGCTGGCGGGTCAGGCTTGCGGCGCGGTTCGAGTTGGAGCGGATCTGCTGGATGTCGTCATAATCGCTGTCGCCGGGCGCGTGGCGCATCAGCATGAGGTCGCAATGGCCGATGATGGCGGTCAGGATATTGTTGAAATCGTGGGCGACTCCGCCGGCGAGCTGGCCGACCGCCTGCATTTTGGTCGCCTGCGCGACCTGGCGCTTCAGCCGGTCCTCCTCGCTATTGTCCTTGAGCGAAAGCAGGACGGCCGCATCGCCGAGGCCGCGGGCGCCGGCGACGGTGAGAGCCACAGGCTCCTCGGCATTGGCCTTGAGGCGAACGGCGACGTCGCCGGACATCGTGGCTCCGCGGGCGAAGCGGCGGATCGAATCGGCGACCGCCGCTTTGTCCTCGTCGACGACGAGGTCGCTCGGCCAGGTCGGCATCGCCGTCCGCGACAGTCCCGCGGCGCGGCGGAACGCGGCGTTCAGATAGACGAAGCGGCCGTCGCGATCGGCAAGGGCGAGGCCGAGCGGGAGGATCTCGAGCAGGGCGTTGATGTTGTGCGCCGAATCGGCGCCGACCGCCCCGAGCTCGTCGAGGAGGAGGAACAGGCTCGGCCCGCCTTCCTCGTCGGCGAGCGGGACCTGAAGGATCCGAAGCGCTCCGCCGGCCTTGCCTTCGCGGGCGAACTGGAACTGGTTCTGCTCGCCCATCACCAGCAGATCGACGAGCGGAGTGCCGGGGGCGACCTCGGCCTCGCCGCCGGCGCGCGCATGGAAGGCGGCATTGGCTTCGAGGATCCGGCCGTCGGCGGCGGTGAGCGCGGCCATGAGTCCGGTCTCGGCGAGCCGGCGTCCGATCTCGCCGCCGAGCAATGCGCGCGCTTCGGCGGCGGGGTCCTTCTCCCCGGTTCGGGCGAAACGCCAGAGCAAGGCGCCGTCGCTTTGCCCCGCGGCCCGGACGTCGGCGTTGAGACGGAGGTCGCCCGACTCGAGCCCGGAGGCTTGGGCCTGTCCGTCCCGGCACGCGGCGGCGAGGGCGGCGCGCATAGACTCGCCGAACGGAAGGTCGAGCGGCGGCCGGATTCCGAACCAGCTTTCGTAGCGCGAATTGGCGGCCACCAGCGCGCCCGCCGCGTCGGTGACCGCGACGGCGTCGGGCGAGGCTTCGAGACCCGCGCGGACGAGTGCGAGGTCGGTGCCGGGCCCTACCGTCTCGGCAGGGACGGCGCCCCGGCGGCCGACGAACAACAGGGGTATTCCAACCGCGAGCACCCCGGCGAAAAAGGCGGCCGCGAAGACCGGGTTGTCCAAGGCCCAGAGAAGAAGCGCCGCCGAGGCCGCGGCGGCGGCGAGCACGGCAAGGAGCCCGAGGCCGAGGCCCGGCCGGGAGTCGGTGGCGGAAGGAAGCACGGTCGACATCCGCCGACCCGTGCTGTCTTTCCCTCCCTCAGGTCAAGGGCGCGGCGTCCGCTGACCGGGCGGGCACGCCGTCCCGGCGCCAGACGGAGCGCCTGCCGGGGCCTGACGCCAGCGGCCGTCTACGCCCCGGCCTTGCCTGTCCGGCGGCGCCATTTGCGGGCGGTCCACCAGCGCCAGATCAGGATCGAGGCGAAATAGCCGACGAGGGCGCTCAACGCGGCGATGATGAACAGGCCGCTGACCGTCGCAAGGGCGGCGTCGGAGAAGAGCCAGGCGAACCATTCCCGAAGCGTCGCCTCACGGCCGGGAACGCCGGTGTTCCCGCCCAGGCCCAGCGAGCTGCCGACGAAATAGGAGGCGGTGAGGATGAAGGGGGTGGTGAACGGGTTGGACAGGAAGGTCATCAGGGCGGCGACGGGGATGTTGCCGCGGAACGGGATGCACAGGAGCGCCGACCCGATGATCTGGAGGCCGGGGATCATGATGAAGATCCCGACCATCAGGCCGATCGCCACTCCGCGCGGCACCGAGCGCCGAGTGAAGCGCCAGAACTCGCTGTGGAGGACTCGCTTGCCGAACGGCTTCAGCCAGCGGTTGCGGGCGAGCTCCTCGCGCTTGGGCATGTTGCGCCTGGCCCAACGGGCGAAGCGTCCGGCGCCGTCAGCCACGGTCGCGCAACAGTCGGCCCTGCTCCCGCTTCCAGTCCTTCTCCTTCTGATATTCGCGCTTGTCGGGCGCCTTCCGGCCCCGGGCGAGGGCGAGCTCCACCTTCGCCCGGCCCCGGCTGTTGAAATAGATCGAGAGCGGGACGAGGGTCATGCCCTGGCGCGCGACGGCGCCGTGGAGCTTGGCGATCTCGCGCTCGTGAAGGAGCAATTTGCGCGGCCTTTTGGGCTCGTGATTGTGGCGGTTCCCGTGGCTGAACTCGGGGATGTTGGCGTTGATCAGCCAGGCCTGATCGTCCTTCACCTCGGCATAGCTCTCGGCGATCGAGCCCTCGCCGAAGCGAAGCGACTTCACCTCCGTGCCGGTGAGCGCGATCCCGGCTTCGTAGGTCGATTCGACCGCATAATCGAAGCGCGCTCGCCGGTTCTCGGCGACGACCTTCTGCTTGTCGAACGTGGCTGGGCGGGGACGGACCATGATCAGGAGATAGGACGCGCGGCGGCAAAAGCGAAACCCGTCATGCAAGCCCCGCGAAGGCTAGGGCTTCGTCGACCGCTTTTCGGCTGGCTTGGGACGGCGGGGTCATCGGCAGGCGCAAGTCGGAGCGAAATTCGGGACGCACCCGGCCCAAGGCATATTTGACCGGTCCGGGAGAAGCGTCGGTGAACAGCGCGGCGTGGAGCGGATAGAGCTTGTCCTGAAAGCTCAAAGCCTCCTTCCAACTCCCTGACAAACAAGCATTTTGGAACTCGGCGCACAGTCTGGGCGCGACGTTGGCCGTGACCGAGATGCAGCCGGTTCCGCCCATCGCCGAAAAGCCCAAAGCCATGTCGTCATTGCCCGACAGCTGGATGAAATCCTCGCCGCAGGCGGCGCGCTGGGCGGAGACCCGGGCGAGGTTGCCGGTGGCGTCCTTGACGCCGATCACATTGGCGATCTTCGCAAGCCGGGCCATCGTTTCGACCGAAATGTCCGTGATCGTCCGCGCGGGCACGTTGTAGAGGATTATCGGGATGTCGACGGCCTCGGCAATCGCGGCGAGGTGCGCGTAGATCCCCTCTTGATTGGGTCGGTTGTAATAGGGCGGGACGTGCAGGGCGGCGTCGGCGCCCGCATCCTTCGCCGCACGGGTGAGCTCTATGGCGTGGACGGTGTTGTTCGAGCCACAGCCGGCGATCACCTTCACCCGCCCCCCGGCGCCTTCGACGGCGAGCTCGATCACGCGCCGGTGCTCCGCCGAGGTCAGGGTGGCCGATTCGCCGGTCGTCCCGCACGGGACCAGCGCATGGCTTCCCTCGCCCACTTGCCAGCGCACGAAGTCCAGAAAAGCGTGCTCGTCCAACGCTTCGTCGCGGAAAATCGTCACCAGAGCCGGGATCGACCCGCGGAAC